>CAJOQA010000372.1 GCA_905236465.1 uncultured Treponema sp. | reverse complement strand
GACTGCCATGTCTTGTTTACTCCAAGACGTAAACCGATAGGACTAACTTTCTGACCCATGTTATTTACCCGCCTTTTCGTCAACGATTACTGTGATATGGCACATACGCCTCAAGAGTTGATCGGCACGGCCACGGGCACGGAACCAAACTCTCTTAAGCCTAGGACCTTCGTCAATGCGGATTTCCTTGACATAGAGCATATCTTCATCAAGCTTCTTGTTTGCATTAAGAGCATTTGCAACAGCAGATTTAAGAGTTCCGTTTATAAGACGTGCACCCTTCTGTGGCATATTCTGCAAAATAGCCATTGCTTCAGAAGCCTTCTTTCTTTTAATCACATTCGCTACCGGACGAACCTTGGTAGGAGATGCAATGAGAAATTTTGTAGTAGCTACATAACCTTTCTTTTCAGTCATCTTATCTACCCTTATTTCGATGCGGCTTTGTCACCGCCATGTCCCTTGAAAGTACGTGTTGCAGCAAACTCACCAAGCTTGTGGCCTACCAAGTTTTCTGTTATGTATACAGGAATCCATGACTTACCATTATGCACAGAAATAGTGTTTCCTACCATTTCTGGGATGATTGTGGAACAGCGGGAATAAGTTTTTATCATTTTCCTATCTGCCGCTGCGGCTTTGTTCATTTCTGTTACCTTTTTATAGAGTGATTTATCTACAAAAGGTCCTTTTTTTACAGATCTAGACACTTTTTACTCCTCACCTACTTCTTGCGGCGGCTAATAATGAAACGACTAGAAGTCTTTCTCTTATTGCGCGTCTTGTAACCACGACAAGGCTGTCCCCAAGGAGTAACAGGCAAGTGTCCCTTACCAGCACCTTCACCACCACCGAGAGGGTGATCAACAGGGTTCATAGCCATACCACGGACTGTCGGGCGGATACCTCTCCAGCGATTGCGGCCTGCTTTACCAAGTTTTGTATTCATGCGGTCTTCATTACCAACAATACCAATTGTAGCATAACACTTACCGTTTATGCGGCGAAGCTCTCCAGAAGGTAATTTGATTGTAACATACTCACCTTCTTTTGCTGCAACTAATGCACCAGCACCAGCTGAGCGAACAAGCTGACCACCACGACCAAGTGTAAGCTCAATATTGTGTACTGTAAAACCAACAGGAATTGCAGAAAGTGGAAGAGCATTTCCAACAGTAGGAGTTGCTGTTTCACCAGACATAATCTTCTGACCTACAGTCAAAGTCTTTGGTGCAATGATGTATCTCTTTTCACCATCTGCATAAGCAACCAAAGCAATATTTGCTGAGCGGTAAGGATCATATTCAATAGTCTTTACAGTTCCTGGAATACCATGCTTATCACGTCTGAAGTCAATATCACGGTATTTTCTTTTATGTCCGCCACCCTGATGACGTACAGAAATACGTCCGTTTGAACCACGGCCAGCATGAGCTTTCTTTCCGTGTGTCAGGCTTTTTTCGGGTTTATCGGCTGTTAGTTCTGTGCGAACCAAGTCAACGCGGCCACGCGTACCTTTAGAATAAGGTTTATATATCTTAAGAGCCATATGGTTCCCCTTAAATTCAGTTCAAAGGCTTACAGGCCTTCAAACACCTTAATTGTTTCACCAGGTGCAAGCTTAACAATAGCTTTCTTGTAACTGGATGTTTTTCCAGGCTTACCACGAAGCCTCTTAACCTTTCCGCGAACATTCATTGTTGTGCAATCAAGAACTTTTACATTAAAAAGTCTGCGAACAGCCTCTTTAATCTCATACTTGTTTGCAGAAGGAAGTACCCTAAAAGTGTACTTATTCTGTTCACGAAGCATAGTTGCTTTTTCAGAAAGGATAGGTTCAATAAGAATATCTTCGTAATTCATTATTCAGCCTCCTTTTCAGCATAAAAATCAGAAAGGTTCTTTGCTGCGCTCTCAAGCATAAGCACTTTTCTTGCATAGAAAAGATCATGTGCACGCAAGCGATTATAAGAAAGGAAGTAAACATTAGGAAGATTGTGACCAGCTCTCTTAATAAGAGAATCATCATCCTTAAGGAGGATAACTGTGCGCTCACCCTTTGTAAAGTTATTTAAAATCTTTACAAGATCCTTTGTTTTTCCGCTTTCTACAGTGAAATCTTCAACAACAGTAAGTCTGTCTTCCTGAGCCTGAAGGCTAAGGATTGATTTCATAGCAAGACGCTTTTCTTTCTTTGGTAAAGAATAGCTGTAATCACGAGGCTTTGGTCCAAAAATTGTACCGCCACCAACCGTAATTGGGGATTTTTTATCACCACGACGCGCATTACCGGTTCCCTTCTGCTTATAGGGCTTAGCATTGCTGCCATGAACTTCTGCGCGAGTTTTTGTACAGGCTGTTCCTACACGTTTATTTGCTAATTCGTTAGTGATGGCATAATAGATAACATCTTCATTCACAGGGAGTCCGAAAACCTTATCATCAAGATTGATTGTCCTGAGTTCGTTACCATCGGTTGAATAGACTTTCTTTTCCATACTATTCCTCGACCTTATTTCTTAACAGCAGCTTTCACAATAAGTGTGCTGTTCTTTGCTCCAGGAACTGCTCCGCGAACCATCAAAACTTTAAGCTCAGGGTCAACTTTTACAACCTTGAGGTTCTGTACAGTAACACGCTCACAACCCATGTGACCTGGCATCTTAATATTCTTAAGAGTGTGACCGGGAGTTGTACAACATCCAGTACCACCAGCTTCTCTGTGGAATTTTGAACCGTGAGTTTTACGTCCACCATGGAAGCCCCATCTCTTCATTACACCCTGGAAACCCTTACCCTTAGAGGTAGCGGTAACATCGACAAAACGAATCTTGTCAAAAAGTTCAACACCAATTGAATCGCCAACCTTTACATCGCCGCCGAAATCGCGGAATTCTTTAAGATGACGCTTAGGTGTAATGTTTTCTGGAAACTGCTTTGCATATGGCTTTGTTACATGACTGGGCTTCAAATCTTCAGCACCAAGAACAAGAGCGTTGTAGCCGCACTTTTCCTCTGTTTTTGTAGCAACAACAGTGTTTGGTTCAACGTGGATCACGGTTACCGGTGTAAGGTTTCCGTTTTCGTCAAAAACTTGTGTCATTCCTACTTTTTTTGCAATCAGACCTTTCATCTGAATCTCCTAAAACAGGCCGCCATTCCCGATCCCAGGAACCGTACCCTTTATTTTACAAGGGATAAACCCTTCTATTACTGTTTAATTTCTACAGCAACGCCAGCAGGCAATTCCAACTTCATAAGGGAATCCATAACCTCTGAAGAAGGATCAAAAATATCAATAAGGCGCTT
>CAJOQA010000371.1 GCA_905236465.1 uncultured Treponema sp. | reverse complement strand
TGCGGGCTCCAAAACCATCTGCCATTTTTAATGGAAATTTTATTATTTTTGCCATAATTTTAATGCTCCTTTAATTTCATTCTATCTGTCTAACAAAAAATTTGTTTGACCTTAGCTTTTGCATTGGCTATAAGATTCTTTGCAGAACTAACAATATTTTTAGCTGCTTGTTTTACTGCTGTTGCAGCTGAAACTACTGCTTTTTTTGCTGCTGAATAAACTGCGTGACCTGTTTTTGAACCAGCCATATAAGCAACTGAACCAGCAATAAAACCTCCTGCAACAGCCCCTATTTTTTTACCTATTGATGCACCTGCACCACCTCCAAAAGCACCACCAATAATCATGCCTAAAATCTCACCACCTTTTTTGCCCCATTTAGTAGCAAATTTCATTGATACAAGGCCACCAACTGTTGAAGCGGTAACATCGGCCATTTTATCAGCACCTTCGCGCGGAGTTAAATCACCAGCTGCAACTTTTGTAAGAACTTTTAAATTTTCAACACCAACAAAAGCTATTGTTCCACAAACACCGGCAGGTGTTCCTTTAGGAATGAATTTAATAACACCTTTTTCAGAAGCGACTTTTATTGCTGAACCAAGTATACTTTTTAATCCAAAATCACCAGCAGCTTTGAAGGCAACGACAAGCTCTTCTTTTGGCTTTATTTCCTCTTTGTTATAAAGTTTATGAGCAATGTCAAAACCAACACCGATTGCTGCACCCTGTATACAAGCAAATCCTGCTTGCTGACCCGCATGTTTTGCAATATCCTTTATCGAAAAATTATTCCAATCAAATTCTTTTATTTCACCGTTTTGAGTTTTTTCCTGTAATTCTTTTGCTTCTTGCTTTGTAAGAGGCTCACTTTTCGTGCCATCTGGAGCCTCAAGAACTGTTGTTGTATTTCTATTAATATCTTGAGCTTGATCTTCAGGAACTAAACTTCTCTGTCCTCGATAATCGCCATTATTAAAAGCTTGCTCTGTAGCTTCTGCATCCTGACAGAATTTTACTTGATAACGTTTTACAATTTTACCAGCTCCATTCTTGATGACAATATCAACAGAGTTTTTCCCATAACGTTCACCAGCAGCAGGCTCTAAAACTTCAGCCCTATACTCACTTCCACGAGCCTGTGCATTAAGATTAAAGGATTCTGCATGCATTCGCTCTGCAATGAATCCATCTAAGTGTGGATTTTGATTTATTGAACCAGCATTTGTAGTAACTGTATTTAAAAATGCTTTATTAGAATTGGCTAGAGCCTCGTCAAGTCCAGTTAAATATTTTATAGCCTGTTCTTGACTCATTCCAGAAGTTGATTTTTCAATCTGTTCAGAAAGCCAACTATCACGAGTTCTACCGGATTTTTTAGCTTCTATAAGTGCATTCTTTGCATCTTCATTTGCTTTTATAGAAACTTCGATATCATCTATAATTTCATCAACCTGCTCATCAGATGCTTCTGGGAGTGATTCTTTTATTTTTTGAGGAAGCCATTCTTTAATAGCCTTCTTTGAGTTTTGAACATATGCTTCCACAAAGCCATTCAAAATTGGTTTTAATTCACAAGCCTCTTCCTCTGTTATCACAGGGGCATAATCATCATCAACCATTAAAGTTGTTATTTCTTCTTTTTCCATGTTCATATCTCCTTATTTAGAAGCATTCTTGAAGTTTAATTTCTCGTATTTTTTTGAAAGGTCTTTTAATGCATCTCCCATTATTTCTGAGAGAGGACGAGTATTTTCTATTGCTTTCATAATATATTCAGTGGTTAATGAACTATTACCATCTGCAAAAGAATTCTCAACACCATCTTTTACAACTCCTTCGATATCGGCACCGCTGTAATCTTTTGTTTTTGCGACAAGAGAAACCACATCAATTGCCTTAAAATCTTGTGGACGTCGTTTATTAATATGAATTTCAAAAATCTTTTTGCGCTCTTCATCATTAGGAAGGCCTACATAAAAGATTTCATCAAAACGTCCTTTTCGCAGAAGTTCTGGAGGAAGAGAGGTAATATTATTTGCCGTTGCAATTACAAACACTGGAGATTTCTTTTCCTGCATCCATGTTAGGAAAGTTCCAAAAAGACGTGTTGTTACTTCATTACCTTCTGAATTACCTCCCATACCAGAAAAAGCCTTTTCAAGTTCATCAATCCAAAGAACGCATGGGGAAATAGCTTCTGCTAATTTAATTGCTTTTCTCATGTTTTCTTCTGATTCACCTACGTATTTACCAAGGATTTTTCCCATATCAAGGCGAAGGAGAGGAACTTCAAAAAGTTGAGCAGTTACTTTTGCAGTAAGTGACTTTCCACAACCAGGGACACCTGCAATTAACATACCTTTTGGCATATCTACACCGTATTCTTTTGCCTTAGGAATATTTTTGAAAACAATCTTTTTACGTTCAAGCCAAGCTTTCAGGTTTTCAAGACCTCCAATATCATTTACGCTTTCTTTCAATTCAATCATCTCAAGAATGCCAGATTTTTTAATCATCTGTTTCTTTTGGGTGAACACAAATTTAAGATCATTATGCGTAAGTTCACCATTAGTTGCCATAGCAAGCTGAAGGATACATCTTATTTCAAACTCTGTAAGTCCTTTGAATGCAAGTGACATTTCTTCGCATAAGTCATCTGCAATTGTTGATTCATTTTCATTAACAAAAGTCTGAATAATCGAAGCTATTTCTTTTTCTTCAGGATATTCTGGTTCAATAATCGTAATAAATTTCTCAAGCTCCTGAGGAATATAAATTACAGGAGAAACCATTATAATTACGGTATCAAGTCCCTGAATAATCTTGAGAGAAATATACTTAAAAAGTGCGATTATTTCAGAACTATCAGGATTTGAAGAATCTAACAAAGATGTAACATCCTTGATAATGAGTACACGTCTGTTTAATTCATCTTCGAGACCATTATCAATTGCAGCTTTTAGGTAAGCTTTTAACGAAATATCAGATTGTCGTTCTCCTGTTTTAAAATCTGATACGCCAAGAGAAAGATTCCACTCGAACGCTTTTCTGTCGCCAAGAACTTCTTTGATAAGACCATCAGTTTTATTTTCTTCAAAGGAATTGATGTAAAGAATTGGAACCCCTGCATCAATATAATTAGCCAATTTTTCTTTTGTATCGCTCATAAAATCCTCCATAAGTTTTTATACTTCAATTATATAACATACCCCATGACATCTAATGACGAGGGTATAAAACTTTTTAAAAACCTTAATTATATTTTTCCAATGAACTTTTTAGTTCGGCTCTTATTTCTTCAACCAATTTCTGAGGTCCAAGGACCTTTACAGTATGCCCCTGCCCAAGTACCCACCGGACAATTTCACGTTTTTGTGTAGTCTGGAAGTTTACATAGATGCTACCGTCATCACGCTCTTCTACGGTTTGTTCACTGTGCCAGATACGGTTAAGGGCGTAAGTTCCAATCTCCTTATCAACAAGAAGCTCAACATTCAACGGAGTTCTATCACTGAGCCAAACACCCATTTCTACATCAAAATAATCTGATGGTTTGAAGTCATTTGGAATTCCAAACTTGTCTTTGAGGATTTTTATATTTTTCATTCTTGAAAATGAAAAAATACGGATATCATTTCGTTCATGACATTTTCCCATTACGTACCAGTTACCACGCTGACATACAACATGATAAGGATCTATTTGTCGCTCCATGAACGTAGTTTTCTGGAGTGGACGATATTCAAAACTGATTGTGCAGTGATTTTTAAGAGAATCAAAAATTGTCTGGAAGAATGTTGGATCTATTGTTTCGGTTCTATCCGGAATAAAAGTGATATTTGGATTTAAGAATGATGTATCTACAGTGACATGTTCAGGAAGGCAGTTTACAATCTTTTGGAAAACAGAACGTAGTTGATTTTCTAAAGGTGTGTTGCGGTATTGTTCTAGAAGTGGATTTAAGATTGCAACTGAAAAAGCTTCTCCTTCTGTAAGAGGAATACTTTTTACAAAGAAATTAGGTTCTGTATAACGATAACCACGGTAATCACTTTCGATTGGAGCGAGTAAAGTATCCCGCATGTATTCTAAATCACGCTGGATTGTTCTTGGACTGAAATCGGATTTTTCTGTATTACCGTGGTCACCAATAAGCTTTGCAAGCTGGGAGGCTGTATATGGTTTACCGCTTTGAAGAATTTCATCAATAGCGATTATGCGCCAGTTGTTTATTTTTATCTGTTTGGAAGGCTTGCTGTCGTTACCCATATCCGTACTCTTTTTTTCTATTATAACACAGATTAATAAGAAAGTGTTGAAAAAAGACAATGCCGAGGGTGGGAGGGGAAACAAAACGGCATTGTCTTGAAAATCGTCAACTAACAGTTTTCTGTTGCCAATGTGATTTTGTTTTCATCTGGTTCTTCACCTGTAAAAACACGTCTTGTAGCATCCAGAACTTCTTTACAGTTTGAAGCAAAATCTTCGCCTGTTTTCTTAAGCTTGTCTTTTACATTTTTCAGTGCAGGTTTTGTTTCTGCATAATCTGAAACCAACTTACCTGTTACTGCAAGAGCAGCTGCAGTAACGACTGTGCCAACAAATCTCTTTATCATAGTTTCTCCTTAGAACTATTTTTTCAGTTCTTATAATGTCATTATAAATCTGAGGGTATGACATATAATGTACCAACCTCAATTTTTTTTATGCCCTTTTGTTTGATACAATACTAAAGCCGGTAGCGACATCTTTTGTAATTGTCTGGACTGAACCGTCAGGCATAACCTGTGTTTCTTTTAAATAACGCTTTCCTGAATTCGGCGAGTCATGATATTTGTAATCACACAATTCATTGTACCTATCAAGCAGATTGTTATAATCTGAAACATTCTTGTCATACTCCTTACGTACTTCATTTATTACGTAAGTTGCAAGTCCGATTCCACCGGTAATTAAAAGTTTCTTGAGCATAGGCTCCTCCTCTAGTTTTGATAGGATTATTATAAAGAATAGGGTATGACATCTAGTGTGATAACCTAGATTTTTTTCTATATTTTTTTTAAACAGATTCGGAAATCACGACTTAAATATCTTCAATAATATGTACATTTACTTATTTCTGAATTGAAATCCATCCCCTTACAAATCAGCCGATGCCCCGGCTAATTTGATTCAGGATTTCACGACGGGGTGAAAGACC
>CAJOQA010000370.1 GCA_905236465.1 uncultured Treponema sp. | reverse complement strand
GAGACTTCTTGTGAGTGTGAATTGAGATACCATATTTAAATTGAAGACTCCTAAAAATTTTAAATACTTTCCCATTGACTTAGCTAAGTAAATACTGTATAGTTCTCAATGAGAACACAATGGATTGCGGCTCTTCTGACGCAAATATAATCATTTTTACACTATCAAGGAAGGAAATTATGGGTATTCGAGGCGAACTTTTTACTACTCAACAGCAGGTTCACAACAGGTCTTATTTTTTTAACGTAAAAGAAAATCGCAACGGGGACATCTTTTTGCAGATTGTAGAAAGCAAAATCAAGGACGGGGAAGATGACAGGCGTGCTATCGTAGTCTTTGCCGATGATATGCAAGACTTTCTTATTGGAATGGACGATTCCCTTAAGTTTATTGAAAAAGAGAAAAAAGAAAGGGCAAAAAACAAAGCAGAAAAAAAGGCTGCAAAAGAAGCGAAATACTCCCGCTCTGCAGAAGAGAATGCCGGTAAAAGTGGCAAAAAGATTTTTAGAAGAAAGGGTGAAAGTCGCCTTGTTGCTGAAAGAAGGGCGGAAAAAGAAAATGAAAGGGAGTATTCTAAGCCATACAACTACGACAAGCAGAAGACTGGTCGCGTAATTCATGTCTCTTCAATAAGAGAAGATGGAAGCGGAGAATCTTCTAGTATTTAAATGTCAGCCGCTGTATGGGGGAAGGACCTAAGCGGCGGCATACTTCCTTGTGGGCAGCGGTCGGATATCCCTTGTGGGTAGCATATCCGTATTCAGGATAGAGTTTATCATATTCTTTCATAATCCTATCTCTTTCTGTCTTTGCAATAATACTTGCTGCCATAACTTCAGGATACTTGGCATCAGCTTTTACAACAGCTTCTGCGCTACATTCAATTTTTGGGACATACAGACCGTCTACAATAGCATGAAAGTTTGCTTTTAAATCAGCAAATTCACTTCTGCCATCTTTAAAACTTTCAACCATATTCTGCCAAGCTAAGGACATTGCCAAAAGACTTGCTTGTAAAATATTTATTTTATCAATAACATCTTGCTCTACCCTAGCAAATCCCCACCAGGCCGTTTCTTTTATGATTTTTGCAGCACTATCCCTTTTTTTTTCAGAAAGCTTTTTGCTATCATTTAAGATTTCTAAAGGAAAACTTTCAGGCAAAACAACACAAGCTGCTGTTACAGGCCCTGCAAGAGGTCCCCTGCCAGCTTCGTCAAGGCCTACCGTAAGCATAAGAATTCTCCTTGTCTTCTAAAATTACAGAATCTTTGTCGTACCAAACAGGTTCAATATGCCTATTGGAATCTTCAAAAGTTGAAGTCAAGCTATTGCCCTTTAGGGCAGCAGAGGATTTTACCAGTTCTATATTGCGGCCAAGTTTCCCCAATATAGTAAAAACTGAAGATGCCATATCAGCTTTGCTAGAAGAAATACTGATATTTATACAGTTTTGCGCTGATGATGTAAAACGGCAATTTTGGGCATATAATTCGCTTTTGTCTGCTGAAATATCAGTAGCCCAGCTTTTTCCCTGTGCAGTCAGCCCTGTATTGACAAAATGCAAGGTAGAACTGTCACTGTCAAGTAAAATGCCCCTTCCTGAAAAAACTCCGACAAGCTCACAGTTTTTAAAATCAACAACGGCATTTTTTGCATAGACAAAAGATTCGCTTTCAAAAGCAGATTTTTGCAGGGTGGACGAATCCCTTTCGATTATACATTTAAGAATCTCAACATTTGAGCCTTCTTCAAAAGAAAGGCAGGCACCATTTCTAAAGGTCAAATGGCTTTGATTTCCTAAAATTACACAGTCAGACTTTATTTTTACAGATTCATCCACAAAAACTGAAGTAAGGACATGCAGCCTTGACTGTTTCATAGTATTCATAGAAAGAACTGCTTCTTCTAGGGTGCGGAAGGGTTTGTCATAACTACCGTCAGATAGGCCTTCATAAGCAAGCTCGGCATTTAAATAGAAGTTATATTCATCTATTACAACATTATATTCGGAAGTAGCACTTCGGTTACCAGCCCTATCCACTGCAAAGGCTTTGACTTTATAAAAGGTCGCTTTATCTGAAAGAGATCTTAATTCAAATGGAGAACCATCATAAAAAGAAAAGTCACCATCTGCAATGGCATCAAAGAAAGAGTCTTTTACACCGGAAAGGCTGACATCCGCTTCATACGGCTTACTAACCGAATAGTAAACGGAATTTCCTGGATCTGTAAGAATATTCAAGGTTGCCCTACTGTGTGAAAACTTTTCGCTAGCACTAGAGATGATAATTGGTTTTTCAGGAGCCATCTTGTCTACAGGGCAGTCCGCCTTTATATTTCCTAAGAAAAAACCATCAAAGTAAACCCCAACAGTAAGTTGCTCAGAAATTTCATCCCCATCAAAAATATCTACACACAGCTTATCTGTAATAGCAACAGAGGAATTACCGGAAAATCCCTGTCTTTGCGCGGCACCTAAAGAATATTCATAGCCACCATACGATTTTTGTTCAGTTGACAGGGCAGCAATTCCGCTTGAATCTAGCCCCAACTGAATTACCGGCTTAGGAGGCAAAAGATACGCTTTTACAGGGTTTGCATTGTCATAATCAAGAGACTGAAAGCGGATAACATGAGGAATGCTTGTGTCAATGGGAATGCTTTCCCGTGAGGCTGACCAAAAGCCATCATCAATCTGGTAAATAAAACCGGTACCAGTATAACGGAAACTGCGCCAGTCTATAATGGAAAAGGGAATATCCGCAAGGTCAGTTTTTTCAAATCCTACAGGAACCACGTGTATGACAAAATGGTAGCGGTAAGAATCGTTTGTCATTGTAACCGGTACATAGCGGTCAAGGGTATTCTTTTTTGAAAGGGTTAAAACCTTTCCCTTTTCATAGGGTTTCCGCTTATTTGAAAGTGAAAAAAGAAATTCCTGCGGAATAAAAAAACTATCTCCAGATATATATTTTCTTATAGGGTTTAAAATTATTCCTTGCAATAAGGCTGAAGTCTCAGGATTTGAAGTTGGGTATAAGTCAGTTTGGACTGTATATTCCACAAGGAAATCTGACCTTCTGCCATCAGGAGAAATGCAGGCTATTTGAACACGGACATATCCGGTTTGGTCAATAACAACAGGTCCATCGTAGGCAAAGCCGGAGTCTAAGGGGTCACTGCCCGTAAGTGAATAGTAAAGCTCATCACCTTCGCTATTATCTAAAACAAGAGGCTGTATGTTATTCCACACCCCAGCAACAGGACTTAGGATATCTTTTTCTGAAAAGGCAAAAAGATATCCCCCTGTAAAAAGAATGAGAAAAATCAAGGATGTAAAAAAACGTAAGTTCTTGCTCAAATAAAAACTTCCTTAACCTTCAAAAACACCCTCTAAAACATCCCTAAGTTGCGGACAGGGTTTATAAAAGTGCTCTTCCCTTTCTTTTTTGCTCAAGCCTACAAGTTCATGGCTATTATAATTTATCCAAGGATTCTTATCTGGAGAATCTATATCAAACTTGCGGCACCAATAGTCAGGTTTTACAAGGGGCTGCTCCTTATACTTGTAGACCTTGTAATCATGAACAACAACCTTTATGTCACTGCGGGGGACACCCTTTTCTAGCAAAATACCAACTAAGTAATTTAATGTCCGGCCGGAATCATAAATATCATCAACAAGCATAATCTTGTCACCCATACGCAAGTAATCGGGAGAGTAAGTCCAACCATCTATGCGGACAGCAGATTGTTCTTCTACATTGCTATAGCTTCTAGCTACGACAGCAGCATAAAGTACTGGCTTGTGATTTTTTAAGGCTACTTTATAATATTCACTTATAATATTTGCCATATAGGCCCCACCACGCAAAGAAGCATAGATTATATCAGGAACAAAACCATCTTCCTTGTAAATCTTGTGGGCTAAAACCAAGGCATTATTCCGCACATCCTCATACTGTAAGAATTCTTTCATTTAAATAGACCTCACCTTATTATCGGCTCTTTTTCGCTGTCTGTTGAAGGGTAAGCAAATTCAATTCTTGGCCTTGTAGCTTTAAAACGAACAGAAAGCTTTTCCCCGTCACAATTTATTACAACCTGATTGCTGTCTCCCCTTTTGCCACTTAAAAGTAAAGCAGCAAGGGGGTCTTCTATTTCCCGCTGAATAAGACGCCTCATAGGTCGGGCACCCATAGAAGGATCGTAGCCGTGTTCTATCATATAGTCCCTGGCCTTACCCTTTAGAAGAAGTGTTAAGCCCTGCTCTGAAAGCCTGTCCTCAAGTTCCCTTAGCTGAATGTCTAGGATCCTGCCAACTTCTTCTCTAGAAAGAGGTGAAAAGACAACAATATCATCAACACGATTCATAAGCTCAGGGGCCATTATTTTTTTTAGTTCTTCCATGGCTGAGCTTTTTAAGTCATCATAAGGAAGAAAACCTTCTTTTACGGAAGAAAATCCCATACGGCTGTCTGCTGTTATCTGCCTAGCACCTGCATTGCTTGTCATAATAACAAGGGTATTGCGGAAAGAAACTGTATGGCCTAAGTTATCGCTAAGCTCGCCTTCTTCCAACATCTGCAAGAGGAGGTTGAAAATATCGGGGTGGGCTTTTTCTATTTCATCAAGCAATACCACTGAATACGGATGCTGCCTGACCTTTTCTGTAAGGGTTCCACCTTCATCGTAGCCTATATAACCTGGAGGAGCACCGACTAAGCGTGAAGCCGTGTGCTTTTCCATAAAATCGCTCATATCAACGCGAATCAGGGAATCTTCGCTACCAAAGAGGAATTTTGCAAGAGCCTTTGCCAACTGGGTTTTTCCAACACCCGTAGGACCTAAGAAAATAAATGAACCTATAGGTCTTTTTACAGAAGAAACCCCAGCCCTACTTCTGCGTACGGCAGAACTGATTAGAGAAATTGCTTCATCCTGACCTACAACATCTTCATGTAAGGACTTTTCCATATTGACAAGCCTTGAAGCTTCATCCTTGTCTAGCTGTTCTGTAGGAATACCAGTTATTGAGCTAATAATGGAGCAAACATCTTCTTTAGT
>CAJOQA010000369.1 GCA_905236465.1 uncultured Treponema sp. | reverse complement strand
TTTGTTGATTATATTTGCTGTAAAAACTGCATTATTTGAAGCAGAAATAAAACCATAATATACAAATGTTATTAATGGTGCCTGTAATAAAAAAATCACAGCCACAGAAAGTAAAGACATTGTTAAGCTCAAAATCATTGATGTTACAAACTTTCTCATACTTATATAACCAACCTAATAATTCCATTTTTGCATTAATTAAAAAATTATAAGCCCTAATCGTTCATTTTTCAATACTTAATCGATTGATATAATAGAAAGTAATTAAAAAATCAACCTATTAGAATTGTATTATGACAAATATTAGGACAGTACTTGCTATAAACATGAAAGCAAGACGTAAAGATTTAAATCTCTCACAAGCCATACTTGCAGAAAAAATTGGTACATCACCTAATTACATTTCAAAAATAGAGGCTGAAAAACAGTTTCCGTCTGTACAAATGATTGAACAGCTTGCACTTGCGCTACAATGTGATTCTATTGATTTGTTTTCCATTGAAAAAATAAAAATAAATAATCTAGAAACCGTAAAAGAATCTTTATGTAAGGATGTTATTTCATTAATACAAGATAAATTCAGTACAATAAAGTATTAAGCTAACTTCCTTGGAATAAGCTCCATACAGTTAGTTTATATCAGCTGATTATCCACCAGAAAGATTTTTTGAGTCTGTTCTAAAACAGCCGAATTTTTATTGTCTCATAAATCCAGCATTATTTTAAATATAACAAAACTTTTAAAATTTTTTTTCAAAATCATTTCCTAAAATGATAAAAGTCATCCTATTTATATAGTATAAAACTTTATTTTCAAATACATAGTTCAGAGGTGACAAATGAAACGAAGCAAAAGAACAAAATCCAAAAACAGAAATCTCCAGAGAATCTCAAAAAAGCCTAAACGAACTTACAAGGACGAATTATTCAGAATGATTTTCGGTGGAGAGAATGCAAGAAGCGCCCGCTGGCGGCTAGATCTCTACAATGCCCTGAGTGGTAAACATCATACAAATCCGGCAGACCTGAAAATCACAACTCTTGAAAATGCAATTTACATTGAAATGAAAAATGATATTTCCTTTCTCGTGGATTCTCAGATGACACTGATTGAACATCAGTCAAGTTACAATCCAAATATGCCTTTACGAGGTTTAATGTATTTTGCAATGCTCTATCAGATTTATGTCTCCAATAAAGATGAAGATTTATATGGAACAAGCCTGATTAAGATTCCTGCACCTAAGTACATAGTATTCTATAATGGAAATAAGCAGCTTGAAGAAACATCATATCTAAAACTATCGGATGCGTTTACAAACTTCGAAGAAAAAGGCTTATTCGAATGGACAGCCACTGTTAAGAATATCAATGCAGACTATAATCTGGCTTTACAAAATCATTGCAAAGCACTGAATGATTATGTAAAATATGTAGATAGGATAAAGACGAATCTGAAAAATGATATTCGTACTAATGAAGCAATTGAAGAAGCACTGGACTGGGCTATCAGTGAAAACTTGCTCGAAGGCTTTTTCAGGGAACAAAGGGCAAAGGTATTAGCAGTGAGTATAACAGAATTTGACAAAGAACTATACGACAGATGCCGCCGCCGCGAGGGCTATAACGAAGGTCTCGAACAAGGTGCTCATCAAAAAGCAATAGAGTCTGCAAAAAAAGCTCTTTCTCTAAATCTAACTCCAGAACAGGTTTCCCAAATAACAGATCTTCCTATTGAAGAAATTTTCAAGCTCAATGCAGAGACTTCTGAAGCACAAGCTTAACAAAAAAGCCCGCTGATTACAGCAACCAGCAGGCTTTCTTTTATTCCAAAAAACTAATTAGCTTTCACAGTATTCTTTACAATTACATCATGAGCGCCACCCTCGCGAAGAGAAGCAGCACTTACAAGAGTAATCTTTGCGTTTTTCTGCAAGTCAGGAATGTTTGTAACACCGCAGTTACACATTGCGTGAATAATCTTACTTGTTGTAAGAGTTACGTTGTCGTGCAGGCTTCCGGCATAAGGAACATAAGAGTCTACGCCCTCTTCAAAAGCCATACCCTTCTTTCCGCCAAGGTCATAGCGCTGCCAGTTGCGGGCACGGTTAGAACCTTCACCCCAGTATTCCTTAACGTAGTTTCCATTAACAATAAGCTTGTTTGTAGGAGATTCATCAAAGCGGGCAAAATAACGT
>CAJOQA010000368.1 GCA_905236465.1 uncultured Treponema sp. | reverse complement strand
TTATTCACTTATTCATAACAAGGGGCTTAAGCCCCTTGCTAAGGCCTCTTTTTTTTATAGGGAATATTTATGTCTATTGTGGATTTGCGTTTTCTTTTTGAAGATCCTGAATATCTGAATGAAAGCAACTTGCCGAATTATGGCAGCCTTGATTTTGTAAGTAACGGAAGCCATATCTACGGAGAGATTATGTGGCCTTCAGCTGATTTTGATAAACCACACCCCTGTGTGATTATGTTGCATGGCTACCCGGGAAGTGCCCGTAACGACGACATCAGCCACGCCCTCTGCCGTATAGGTTGTGTTGTTCTTGTTCCCCACCATCGAGGTGCTTGGGGCAGTCAGGGAAAATATCTTGTTACCAACTGCGTTGAAGACGCATACAACTTGGCCCTTTACGCACATTCAGAAGACTTTGCAAAAAAATATGATGTGGACATAAACAATATCTTTCTGCTAGGTCATAGCATGGGCGGAAATTCTGCCTTAAACGCAGGAAAAAAACTTGATTTCTTACGTGGCATTATAATGCTTGCCCCCTACGATCCAACTGTTCTTCTTAGCGGAAGTAAGGAAACGTACCTTGAATCATTGCTGAATGAAGGAAAGATTTTACAGTCAGACGGTTTGGATGCAATATACGATGACATTGTTGCTAATCAAGATTCCTTGAAATTTGAAAATTCATTCGAAAGAGTTAAAGACAAAAACCTTCTTATTCTTGCGGCTAAGTATGATTCAGTTTCTATAAATGAAAAAATGATAGCCCCCTTATGGAAAAAACTTTCAGAACGTAGAAGTTTAGGAAACCAAAGACTTATAGAGTATCCGTCTGAGCACGGACTTTTAGGAAGAAGAATTTCCGTTATCCGTGATATTGCATATTTTCTGAAAGGTTGTTTGGTTTAAGAATCAAGTTGCTTTTTTATTTCTAAACCTTCCTCAAGAAGGTAGTCCCCTATTCCCCACTTGATTAATTCTGCTATCGGTTCCATGTCAGGTTCAATTGAAGGCATCCACCACTTTCGAATTCTATCAAATAGCCTCATATTTTGATTATAGCAGAACATCCCGCATTTTTGCAAGGCGCGAGCAAATGTAGAAAGCCTCCACGTATTACTTGACCTTCATTGAATCTGTGATATACTAATCATGCATGCACGCTATAGGAGTCGCAAATTTATGATAAAACGCACGGGACACGCAGATTTACCCCTTCATCATGGAACAGTTCCAAAATGGTTAGCTGATAGGATGAAAATCCTCGGCACTCAGATTGTCGAAGCGCTGCTTATCCAATACGGAAGAAAGGAAGTGCTTAGGAGGCTGAGCGATCCCCTGTGGTTTCAGTCACTAGGGGCAGTGCTTGGCATGGACTGGCATTCAAGCGGAATTACGACCAGCGTTATGTATGCCCTAAAAAGAGGAATTAATGAGAGGGCAAAAGAATTCGGACTTGCAATTTGCGGAGGGCGGGGAAAGTATTCAAGGCAGACACCAGACCAAATACTCTTTCTAGCGGATAAGACCGGCATGGACGGGGATGCCTTAGTAAGGTCAAGCCGTCTTGCCGCAAAGATAGACAACACGGCTGTTCAGGACGGCTTTCAGCTTTACCAGCACAATTTCATACTCAGCATAGAAGGTGACTGGACAATAGTACAGCAGGGAATGAACACTCAGACTAAAACCGCAAGACGCTACCACTGGTGCTCACAAAATCTCAAATCCTTTATTGAAAAACCGCACACAGGTGTCACCGGAGAAAACCAAGGGCTTATCCTGAACCTAACTGACTCTGCTGCAAAAAATACACAAAAAGGCATACTTGACCTGGCAGCAGAAAACCTCGACAAACTGCTATGCGAAACAAAGAAAATCTTAGCCTGCCCTACCCCACAACTTAGCCTCTTTGTAGAAGAAGGCCGGAAGTTAACAATGCCAGCCCACCACGAAGTGTATGCAGAAGATGTTGACCTAAAAAGGCTTGGCGGTGTGCTTGCAACTGCATACGAAAGCAGACCAGCTGATTTTGAATCCTTGCTGCTTACCCCTGGGCTTGGTCCTAGAACATTGCAATCCCTTACTCTTGTTAGCGAAGTCATACACGGGACTCCCTCGCGCTTTACGGATCCTGCCAGGTTCAGCTTTGCCCATGGCGGAAAAGATGGGCATCCATTTCCTGTTCCCCTCAAGATATATGATGAAAGCATCAGGGTCTTGGGGGATGCAATAGAAAAATCAAAACTTGGCTACAAAGACAAAAGCGACTGCATAAAAAGATTGCACCAGACCGCCCTTCAAATAGAAGAATCCTGCAAGCCCGAAGCTGATTTTGAAGCTGTGCTGAAACACGAAAGAGAAAACTCAGCAGCTTGGGGTGGCAGAACAGTCTCTTAGAAAAACTTTTAATAGAAGTATGAAAAGAAATAGCTTGTAATGTCTTCTTCCCATTCTCCAGAACTTAGCTGACAGGAATCTGTGTGGAAAAGAATCGAAGCCCTTGCCTTTTCTGTCATACTTGGCAAAAGATGAGCAAGCACATACATACCAGGTCTGTTATCACAACTGCACAAAACATGAGACTGGGGGCTTGGGTTTTCAAAAAAAAGCCTTGACCTTGCATCTTTTTTCACAGTTTCTTCTATATTCCCGTGGTGGGAAAAATCAGTGGATATCAGTAGAAAGTTTTCTTTTGCTCCCTCTGCTGTAAAAAAAGGCTGCAACGCTTCTTGTAGCTTAGCCGCATTAACTTGATTTAAGGGAGGTTCCCCCTGTAAAGCAATAGAGCAGACTTTTGCCTTAGGAAAGTACTTGGCAATAAAGGGCATCAGAGTAGACTGTCCATGCTCCGGTACAAAAACATAAGGCTCATAACTGACACCTAAAGTAGCAGCTAGAAGTTTTTCCTTTTTGCTATCAGTTTCTACTTTTGTTTTATCTGCGCACAGCCAATGGCAATCAGCTAAAGACCAGGGGTAGATGGAAAGCCCGTAGTGGGAAGGGCTGATCACAAAAAAAGTTTTTACTTTGCGTCTTGCCACCAAGTCCTTAAACCATCTGTCAATCTGCTTTCCCGCAAGCAAGTGGTGGCTTACCGTACCCGCTACAGGGAATGCCTCTTGGGGAAGCTCCTCTTCTACAGGCACATCTATGTCTGGATATGACAGGTTTTTAGAAGCAAAGGTGTCTATTTCCTGCACAAAAGCAAGGCTCTTTTTCTGACAAGATGGAAAAAGAGTCAGCGAGCAGGAAATAAAAAGGCTTGCTAATTGAATAAGGTGCCATCGCTTAATATGCATCCTTGCTCCCAAAACGGCCTTAAAGACTTTACGTCTTGCTCTTGTGAATAAACCATTTTCTTCCATTTTTCATCTGTAAGTCGGTCATCAGCTGACTGCTTAAACTCGTAGTAGCTAAAGCCATAGCCTACTGCTATGCGTTTGCCCCCCTGGCCATCATTCAAGGGAACATAAATGCGGTTAGGAATGCCAACAGCAACTTCAAGGCAGGTATTTTCCTCTGCATTAGTATAGACATCAGCAATACAAGCCATCTTCAACTGGTCGGGATCATCAAAATAATTACCCTCTACGTGAACCATGATCAGGCGACCTAAAGTATAACAGGCTGTTCTAATCCAAGAATTCTGCTCAGAAGAAATTGGGGCATCTTCTTTTTCCGCAAGAGCAATCTCCAAGGCCTTTGAATAAACCTCCTGCAAACCAGTAAGGGCATTTTCAGATTCCTTATCCAGCAGGTCATACTTTTTGTAGACGCTTATAAGTTTATCTACAGCAGCTAGGCTTCCCTGCCAAAAGGGAATATTCGGTTCAACATAGTTGACAGGGTCAGGAAGAGGTTTTACCCTATAGGTTGGCTCCATATCATCGCCACCACCCATCTCCGCATACGATTGCTTTACATACAGGATGGTATCATGGCGTAATTCTGCCCAAGTCCCATGAGAAGCAAGCAAGGATTTTACATTCCACAAAGCCCCCTTTGTAAAGAAATAGCCTGACCCCTGACCAAAGCAGGCCTGGTTCTTTATCTGTAGCAGGACAAGGTTATAGTAAGTCTTAGACCAGAAAGAAGAATCAAAGGAAGCAAAAATCTTCTCCAACTCATCAAGGGACGCTTTCAATTTTTCAAAGCGACCATAGTCGCCTTCTAAAAGTTTATCTGCCACAGCTGACCCAAAGGCCTTCATAACATCAAGCCCCATAACAT
>CAJOQA010000367.1 GCA_905236465.1 uncultured Treponema sp. | reverse complement strand
TATGGAAGATATCAATGAAGGTGAGCCTGGTGACATCATCGCTCTCTTTGGTGTTGACTGTGCTTCCGGTGATACATTCTGCGGTGGCGGACTTAACTACACAATGCAGTCTATGTTCGTTCCAAACCCAGTTATTTCTGAAGCTATCGAGCCAGTTAATAAGTCTGATGCTGCTAATATGGCAAAGGCTCTTAATCGCTTTACAAAGGAAGACCCAACTTTCCAGACTTATGTTGATCCTGAGTCAAACCAGACAATCATTAAGGGTATGGGTGAGCTTCATCTTGCCGTTTATGTTGAGCGCATGAAGCGTGAGTATAAGTGCGAAGTAAAAGTTTCTCAGCCAGAGGTTGCATACCGCGAGTCTATTACTCAGCGTGCAGAATTCAACTATACACACAAGAAACAGACTGGTGGTTCTGGTCAGTACGGTCGTGTTGCTGGTTTCATGGAACCAATTACAGAAAAAGATTACGAGTTTGTTGACTCTATCAAGGGTGGAGCTATTCCTAACGAATACATCCCATCTTGCGATAAGGGCTTTAAAAAGGCAATGGAAAAGGGTTCTCTTATTGGAGCCCCTGTTGTTGGTGTAAAGATGACAATCAACGATGGTCAGTACCACCCTGTTGACTCTTCTGATATTGCATTCCAGACAGCTGCTATTGGTGCTTTCCGCGAAGGTTATCAGAAGGCAAAGCCTGTTATTCTTGAGCCTATCATGAAAGTTCAGATTGCTGGACCTACAGAGTTCCAGGGTAATATGTTTGGTCTTATCAACCAGAGACGCGGTGTCATCATTGATTCAACAGATGAAAACAACACATCTACTGTCAATGCTGAAGTTCCTCTTAGCGAAATGTTCGGATTTTCCACTATTCTCCGCTCTTCTACACAGGGAAAGGCTGAGTTTACAATGGAATTTGAGAAGTACGGCAAAGTACCAAATGCTGTTGCCGACAACCTTGTTAAAGAATACGCTGAAAAGCGTAAGTCTGGTCAGGTAAAATAAGGAGACAAGACATGGCAAAACAGGAACTTTTTGAGCGCAGTCCAATCCGTGCTTTTGATGAAGTTGCAAATGGCGGACTCAAGGCTGGAGAAATGGGACTTGTAACTTCAAAGAAGGGTTTAGGAAAGACATCTGTACTTGTTCAGTTTGGTATGGATACACTCTTAAACGGTAAGCAGCTTGTTCATGTATCTTTTGATCAGAAGTCAGACAACATTATTTCTTGGTACGATGGAATTTTCAATGAAATCTCCAAGAAAAAGCCTCTTCCAAATCTTGCTGATGTAAAAGAGCAGCTTGTTCGCAATAGGACAATTCTTAACTTTAACCAGGATAATTTTAACTTGGAAAAAGTTGTAAACACCCTTAATGCCCTTAAGGCTGGTGGAATTGCTGTTGCAGGCGTTGTAGTTGATGGTGTTGATTTTTCTAAAGTAAAGGAAAGCGACATCCAGGCTCTTGCTTCTTATGCAAAGGCAACAAAAGTAAAGGTTTGGGTAAGCTCAACCTCTACAGAAGATAGCCTTGAAGCTCAGGCTCCAAAAGCTATTCTTCCTTATTTCAGCGCTGTAGTTCACCTTGCAGCTTCAAAAGCTACTGGTACAAGAGTTGAGATTCTTAAGATGGGTAAGAAAACAAATATTGAGTCAAGCCTCAAGTTGGATGCAAAGACCCTTCTTATCACAACTAAATAACTTATAGGGTTATGGCTAACCAAAAAATAACAACCATAACCCCAACCCCCGCCGCTTGGCAGAGACTATTGCTTGTTGTGGCGGGGGCTTTTCTTATGGCTGTAAACTTGAGCACATTTGTGTATACTGCTGCCTTGTATCCTGGTGGGTTTACTGGTCTAAGTCTTCTTATTCAAAGAATAGTAAAGGCTTATGTAGGTTTTGAAATTCCATATTCACTCCTCTACTTGCTCTTTAACGCTTTTCCCCTTTATATAAGTTTTCGCTTTATAGGAAAACGCTTTACCCTCTATTCTCTTGTGATGATTATCCTATCATCTTTTTTAGCGGATCTGCTTCCTTCCTACACTGTTACAGAGGATGTTTTGCTAAGTTCTGTTTTTGGTGGAATCTTAAATGGGATCTCTGTTGTTCTTTGTCTTTTTGCTGATGCCACAAGTGGCGGAACTGATTTTTTAGCAATCTATTTTTCTGAAAAAAGGGGTAAGGATACGTGGAACATAATTTTTGCAGGAAACTGTTGTATTCTTCTTGTAGCCGGCTTGATTTTTGGCTGGAATGCTGCCCTTTATTCTATAATATTTCAGTTTGCATCTACGCAAGTGCTAAACTTGCTTTATCACCGCTATCAAAAATCGACAATGCTTATAATTACCGGTAAGCCTGATGAACTTTCGCATATAATTTATGATTCTTGTGGACACGGAGCTACTAAGTTTAAGGGGCAGGGCTGCTACAAAAATGAAGAAAGGTGTCTTTTGTATACTGTAGTTTCTGCTGATCAGGCTCCAGCTTTAGCAAAGCTTTTGCGAACAGTAGACCCTGCTGCTTTTATAAATGTTTTAAAGACAAAGGAACTTGCAGGAAAATTCTTTACCCGAAAAAACGACTGAGGTTTTTTGTGAAAAAAATCTTTGCTTTATTTCTATTTTTACCCTTCCTCTTTCCTTTTCTTTATTGTCAAGAAACTTTAGAAGATAATCAGGAAGCATCTGAAGAAGAAGTTGTGGAAAGCGAAAATGAAAGTGAGGTTGATGGGGAACCCCCTATATCTTCAGAAGAAATAGATCCTTCCGGCTGGATGGAAAAAAAGGCTGAGCATGTTGCTATTTTTTTTGTAAACCTTTATGAAATTGTAAAGGAACAGTTTGCAATTTCAAATGAAAGCGAGCCTGAACTAAAAACTTCTTGTGATATAGATATGAACGCTCTTTTTTTTGGGGTATCGCATGGAGGAGGTGGGCTTGGAATTTCTTTTGAAAAGCAGTTAATGCCGCATTTTGCCGCTAGGGGAGGTCTTTCTCATTCTATTGTAGGCACAGATGTTGAAGACATTTACTGTCACGCACTTTCTTTGAGCCTTTTTGCTCGCATTTACCCTATGAGCCGTCAGCTTAGAAAACTATATTTTGGACTTGGTGGATTTTTTGATTACGCTTCTTACGCTTCTTTTACAGGTCACACCCCAGAAGGAAGCGAAGAAAATGGGGGAGTAATGCTTTCATTTGCCCCTCAGGTTGGCTATAAATTCAGTTTGCCCTGGAACTTTATGCTTGACGTTTATTTAGGCTATAAGTTTGTGTATCAAAATGATATAGCTGCCTATAGCGAGGTTAGTGACTATTTAAATTCTAAGTTGCAATATGGTATTTCAATAAAATATACAAAGATGTACGAGCTTTTTACCAACGTAAAAGCAGCTTTAAAAGAAAGAAAACTTTGGTAAAAATCTTGACGATTTGCAGGTGATTTTATTATTTTATTCTATGAAACAAATGATAAGGATGCTTTGAATGAGCGAAGAAGAAAAGAATACAGAAGAGCAGGTTGCTGAAGAAAGTCAGGATCAAGCAGAAAAACAAGCTGAAGATCAGACTGAAGAAGGTGAAACTGTTGCAAAAGAAGAAAATGAAGATTCAACTGCTTCATTAAAAAAGCAAGTTGAAGATTTGACTGCTGAAAATGCAGAACTGAAGGATAAGTATTTGCGTAAGGAAGCTGATTTTCAGAATTACCGCAAACGTGCAATTTTGGAAAAGCAAGAGGCTTTTGATTATGCAAACACTAATTTGCTTAAGGATTTATTGGAAAGCCTGGACAATTTTGACCGCACGGTTGAGGCTGCTTCTACAGCTTCGGATGCAAAGTCTATTGCTGATGGCGTTACAATGATAAACAAGAGCCTTGTAAGTATGCTAGAAAATAAGTACAATCTTGTAGCTTATGGCACTGTAGGAGATGCCTTTGACCCTGACATTCAC
>CAJOQA010000366.1 GCA_905236465.1 uncultured Treponema sp. | reverse complement strand
GCACGAAGATTTGCAAAGTCGCTGACTGTAAAGTCTGGTCTTGTAATCCTTGCATCGCTTCCAATCAGTTGCAACGCCCTGCCCGCTGCCACACATGAATGTTCCGCATTTATGATTGCACGTTCCACTGCGGCCCTGTCCTTATCGCTTCCCGTGATGCGACATTCAACATCCGTGCGAATTTTCTCAGCCTCTGCCTTTACAGTTTCAAGGGCTAAGTCCTTGTTGTAAAATGAAAGGTTCTCGTATGCAAAGCGACGGCCGAAGCCCGGTGCTATATTGTGGGCATACAGATTCGCTTCTATTGCTATGGTGCCACTTCCGCAGAAGGGATCGTGCAAGGGAAGCCGCCGTTTCCACATCATTTCCTGAAGAAGAACTGCAGCAGTTGTTTCCCTTAGTGGGGCAATGCCACCCTCTGTTCTATAGCCCCGTTTATGCAAAGCTAAACCACTGGTGTCAAGAAGAATACTAACTGTGTTTTGTTCAATGTAGACTCTTACGTCACACTGGTTGCCACTTTCTGGCAGGGTTGTCATCCGCCACTTGTCACCTAACTTTTTGTAAATGGCTTTTTGTATCATGCCTTGAACCGTATGTTCGCTGTTGAGGCGACTTTTGTGAATGCGAACCTTATCGACAACGACCTTTACGTCTTTGCGAAAAAAATCCTGCCAGTTTATGTTATAGCAAGCATCGAAAAGCTGGTCAAAATCGTCAGCCTTATACTTTGCAAGCTGAATGTAAACCCTGTCACTTGTGCGTAAGCATAAATTTGCCCGATAAAGGGCTTTCTCATCGCCTAAAAAAGTTACCCTGCCAGGTTCAGAAGAACCTTCTAGCTTGTAACCTAAAAGCTTCAGTTCATTTCCAAGTATTTTTTCAGCGCCCAAAGCGCACAGTGCCACGTACGTATTCATAATGACATTTTATTATTTTTTGTCATTTTAATCAAGAGTAGAAAATTTTTGTGGTAACCCCCCGTCTTTGCCCTATCGTACTTCAATTTGGCACATCTTCATGGCTTCCAGTGCGTTTATGTGGCTTTGCGGAGTAACACCTGCACAACAGCTTGAGTCTACGGCAATAGTAACTTCAGGAAGCCTTGCCTTTAGAATCATAGCATTGCTGATAACGCAGATGTCCGTGCACAGGCCTACAAGCTCAACTTCTTCTACATGGCCAAGTGAGGCCACATAGTCTGCAAGTTCAAGGGAACCGAATGACGGCTTGTCTATTATCCTTGCTGTACCAGTGTCAAGTTCCTTCGCAATCTGCCAACCGCCACTGTCTTTAACGCAGTGCACTACAGGCAACTTTTTTCCTTCCTGTGTATTTAGGTAGCTTTCGCTGTGGGTGTCGCGGGTAAAAATTACTTCATAGCCACTTTCTTTTGCCGCCGCAATCTTTGCTGCTACAGCAGGAACAATAGCAACAGCTTCTTTTGTTCCAAGTGAACCATCAATAAAATCTTTCTGCATGTCAATTACGATTAGAACTTTCATGCAGACAGTATATCATAAAGTGAGACTGTCCCGCAACCTATAGCTAAGTTCTTGATTTTTTATTTCTCCTGCAACATGAAGCTTTCCCTTGTTTATGCCAGGGCAAGACTTGCCTGCTTCTTCCCAAGTTTCTTTGCTTTTTAAAACACTTGTCCAGAAGGGAAATGTCCTGCATTGTAAGGGTCTAGCCTCATAGGCTATGCAACCCCCATTCTGCCAAAAGATACAGTCGCAGTTGCTCAGTTCTTTTAGCACAAGGTATGTCTTCTTGTCCGCACATTCCACAGAGCGGCAGTAGACCTGCTTAAACTGCTCAGCAGTAAGTTCTGCCCAAGCAGCAAGCCTAAGTAAATCTTCCTGGCTTAGCTTTACAAGACCTGGAAAGTCTCTGCAACAATGGGAACATTGCTGACATTCAAAGTGAAGGCCATCTTTGAAAAAAATATTTTCAGTGTTCTCTTCTTCCATTTTTAATCCGCTGCTTTTTTTACCTGAGCAAGTCCCATCATTTGAGAAATACTTTCGTACCCGTGACTTTTCATAAAAGATTTAAGTCCGTCGATTATTTCTACCATTACATTCGGATTAGAAAATGTAGAGGAGCCTACTTGGATTGCGCTTGCTCCTGCCATTATAAACTCAACGGCATCCTGCCAGCAGCTAATTCCACCCATACCTACAATAGGGACCCTTTCTTCTTTGGGCAAGGTGTTCATTGCTTCTGCAAGATCATAAACCATTCGCAGTGCAAGTGGTTTTATAGCAGGACCGCACCAGCCGGCCCTGATGTTTTCAAAAGCAGGACGGGCTTTTTCTATGTCTATGGAAACAGCCTGGACCGTGTTTATCAAGCTAAGGGCATCTGCACCTGCTTTGATACAAGCAAATGCAACTCCTATTAAATCCGGAGCGTTGGGGCTTAGTTTTACCATGAGGGGTTTCTTTGTGGCTTTCCGTACGGCGCTTACAACTTCAAAAGCTGCATCACACTTCATTCCCCAAGCCTGTCCGCCAGACTTTACGTTCGGGCAACTTATGTTCAATTCAATCATGGGAACTTCGCTTTCGTCAAGAAGCTTTGCTCCTTGAACATAGGAATCTATATCGCTTCCTGCCAGGTTTGCGATTGCAACAGGACCTAATTCCATCATGCGGGGAAGCTCATCTTTTATAAAGGCAGGAATGCCAGGGTTTTGTAAGCCAATTGAATTTATATTGCCAGAAGGAACTTCTACAATTCTTCTGCCAGGGTTCCCGTCCCTTGCTTCCAGCGTACAACCCTTTGAGCTGATTCCGCCCAACTTGCTTACATCAAAAAAGCCCCTGTAGTTCTGACCGAAACCGAAGGTGCCGGATGCTGCTATTACAGGGTTTTTAAAAGTTACACCTGCAATCGTAACTTCCAGGTTAGGTTCCTGCCCTTCAAGTAAAGGCTGACGGCGGGGAAGCGTTTTTTCAAACTTTAGGATGGAACTATCAAAAACCGGTCCATCTTTGCAAACTCTTTTTACCCCCTCCTTAGTTTGTATAGTACACCCAAGACAGGCTCCCACTCCACAAGCCATTTGATTTTCCATACTGATAAAGGCTTTTATCCCACATTTTTCTGCTACCTGTTGAATATAGGAAAGCATAGGGTTAGGTCCACAGGCAAAGATAACCTTATAACCCCTTGCCTTTACAGTCTCTGCTGAAAATGCAACAGGTAACATTCCCCTTATTCCCTGACTGCCGTCGTCGGTGGTAATCGTAAGAGCATTTGCCTTTACATGTTCAAGTCCATAAGAACCTGTCTTAAAAGAAGCGTAAAAATCGTATGAACCGTCATCAAGACTAGAAGCAAAGTTTGCAACTGGGGCAACTCCAATTCCCCCGCCTATTATGCATATTTCAGGCCTTTCTGATTTTTCTGATTTTATCCCTTTCGGAATGTTAAATGTATTTCCCAATGGACCAATTAGTTCTATTTCCTCTCCAGGCAGGCTTGTGCAAAGTTCTAACGTTCCCTTACCCTTTTGTAAAATCAGGAATTCTAAAGAAATCTTTCTTAGTCCACTTTTTGCCTCTTTGCTTTCTTGTGCCCTGTAGACGCTGATTGGGCGGTCAAGCTGAACTGAAGATTTTGCTGACTTTAATAGATAGAACTGCCCTGGCAGGGGGGCAAGTTGACTTTCTCTTTCAAGAATTACAGAAGTCTGCAAAGAAAAGACTGAATCCTGCCCCTTTATGAGGGAACAGGAGTGAACAAGTGTTTTTCCAAAAAAAAGAAGGCCTTTGCCTGTCTCATCGATTTCGGCTCTATCCATAGGGTGGGCTCCAATAAAAAAAAGTAGCAGACTTTTGGACATTTCTAAAAGTCTAGGGCACCTAGAAAAACTTGCTAGTGCAACTTTTTCTAGGCGCTCTCAATTCCTTTAATATACTTTTTTTTTACAAGTGTTACTAGTGGGCAGCCCTAAAAAGCCACAGGCCTTTCCTATTCCTCCTCGTCCTGAAGAGCATCGTAGCCGGTTTCTCCAGTGCGGACTTTTACAACTTCTTCAACAGGGTAGACGAATATCTTTCCGTCACCTATATGACCCGTATACAGGGCTCTCTTTGCAGAATTGATTACCGTTTCTACTGGAACTTTTGAAACAACAATTTCTACTTTTATTTTTGGTAGCAGATTCATTGTAACTTCCGCACCGCGGTAGAGTTCACTTCTACCCTTTTGTATACCACAGCCCATAACGTTTATGACTGTCATACCAGTAACCCCTATAGAGTTCATGGCTGACTTAAGCTGGTCAAACTTATTCTGCCTAGTTATAATTACAACCTTATGGGCAATCGCTTCTTCAGGATTGAATTTACTTCCGGCCTTATAGTCTTCATTTTTTACGACAACGGGTATTGCCTGGCTTTCGCTAACCTTTATGCCAAAGCCCTTTGCTTCCTGAATTTCTTCCGGTGTGTACTGGGGCATAAAGTCCGCATAGCCAGAAGACAAGCCGTGTTCTGGTAAGTCCAAACCGCCGATTTCCTCTGCAGGAGTTACGCGAAGCCCGATTGTATGTTTCAGGATTAGAAAAAGAACAAGCGAGCATATTGCAACAAAAGCCACTATACTCAAAGTTCCTATCAGTTGAACCAAGAAACGTCCTGCTTGACCTGTAGTAAAAAGTCCTCCGTCCCTTGCAAAAAGTCCTACTGCAAGGCTACCCCAAAGTCCGTTAAGTCCGTGTACTGAAATTGCACCTGCGGGGTCGTCAATCTTTACAACCTTGTCAAAGAATTCAACTGAAACAACAACCAAGATTCCTGCAACAATACCTATTACTGCTGAGGCCCAGGGGGCTACTGCATCACAAGGAGCTGTTATTGCAACAAGACCTGCAAGCGCACCGTTAAGGGTCATAGAAACATCAGGCTTGCCGTAGCGGATCCAGGTAAAGAGCATAGCCACTACAGTTGCGCAGGCAGCGGCAAGGTTTGTTGTCATAAAGACATTACTAACTTCAAAAGCCTGATCTTCAGTGTGAAGCCCGTAGCTTGATGCAGGGTTAAAACCGAACCAGCCAAACCAAAGGATAAATACTCCAAGGGCTGCAAGTGTAATTGAATGTCCTAAGATTGCGCGTGGCTTACCGTTTTTGTCATACTTACCAATGCGGGGCCCTAAGATTGCAGCTCCAATCAGCGCACAAATTCCTCCTGTCATGTGGACAAGGGCAGAGCCTGCATAGTCGTGGAAACCTGTCCAGCCTAAAAGTGAAAAGTCATTGAGCCAACCACCACCCCAGACCCAGTGGGCTTCTATAGGATAAATAATAGCAGAGATTACTACAGAGTAAATCAGGTAGGTTTTAAACTTAGTTCTTTCAGCCATTGCACCGGAAACTATCGTGGCGCTTGTTGCGCAGAACATCGTGTTAAATGCAACGTGGGCCCAAAGGGGAACTGTTCCCACCAAAGAATTAGAACCGCCAAGTCCTGTGCAGAAGGGGTGAAAGAATCCTGATTTGAATGAGCCGAACATGATTCCGTAACCTAAAATCCAATAAATAGGAGTTCCGCAGGCAAAGTCCATCATGTTTTTCATAACAATGTTTCCCGCATTTTTTGCACGGGTCATGCCTGCTTCTACCATTGCAAATCCTGCCTGCATAAAATACACTAACGCGGCTCCTAAAAGCAACCAAAGCGTGTCCATTGTAATTGCGGATAATTCCATTTTTTACCCCCAGATTTTTTTTCATAGTTGCTTCTAAAACCTGCAGTTTTTAGAGGCTCCATTTTGTTTTGAACAAAAAAAAGGCGTCTGCTTAGAAAAAGTTCACTAGGGAAATTTTCCTAAACAGACGCCTTCGTCTTGTCTTTTTTGAAGATACAACTTTACACAAAAAAAGTCAAGACATAATATTGTTTTTATGATATACTTTTTACTATGGTTTCAAAACAAAAAAAAGCAACAATTACACTTCTGAAATTCCGGTTTACAAAAGAACTGTTTGCAGTTGATGATTCAAATTACAAGGGCATTTTCAGGGCTTCTCCGGTCCAGGCTCTTTACATCCTTGGCTTTGAAGAAAAACCTACGTCTCTTGATGAAGCTGGTATTTTTCTATATAGAATAGCTGAAACTTTTTTAACAGAGCTTTCCAAAACAGAAGGATTGGAACTTTTGCGGGAAAATATAAAGGTATCCCTTTCGCAAGACCTTGCAGAAAAACTCCTCCTGCAACTTCCCTTTGCATCTGGTTCTGAATTTGTAAATGACCAGTGGTTGTCTTCTCTTTGGCAAAAACTTTTAAATTGTTTTTCTTCGGATATAAAATCTTATAAGGGTAGCGTTGCAATCTACTTAGCTGAAAAAAGCCAGCATTTAAAAGTTGCGGAAAAAATTTTCTTTCACCTTGTAGAAAATAAAAAAGATGCGAATTTTCCTTTTTCTTTTCTTGCAACCTATTCAACAAGCAACAGTGATGGTTCCATAAGACACGCCCCCCTTTCTTATGCTCTTACGGAATACAAAAACGACAGGGACAAAATGCTTTCTCTTCTTGCTTGCCTGAATAAAGCTGGAGATTCCTGTACTTTAATTTCTGATTTTATTGAAAGCGGAGAAATGTTCCATCCCCTCCGCCTTACAGCTGACGAAGCTTTTATTATTTTAAAAGCAATACCTTCAATTGAAGAAGGAGGAATTGTCTGCCGTATCCCTGACTGGTGGAAAAAGAAAAGGCAAAAGGTAAAGATGGGGGTAAAGCTAGAAAAGAAAAAATCTCTTTTAGGTTTACAAACGATTCTTTCTATGGACGGTTATCTTGAAGTTGATGGCGTACGACTTTCGCCCGAAGAAATAAAACAGCTGTTGTCGGTATCAGAAGGTCTTGCCCTGATAAAAGGAAAGTGGATTGAAGTAGACCACGACCGTCTTAACAAACTTCTTGCTGAGTTGGAAAAATATAAGGGTGACATAAGTATGCTTGATGCCCTAAAACAAAATTTTGCCGGATCAGGAAATAGCAAGGAAGAAGATGAAAGCCTTAATGCAATCAGCAACAGCGATTGGATATCTTCTTTGCTTAGAGATATACGGGGTACTTCTAAACAGAACTTTACCTTGCCCCAATCTTTTTGCGCAAGCCTTCGCCCCTACCAAACAGCAGGTTATGAATGGCTTATGCACATTACCCAAAGTGGCTTCGGGGCCTGCCTTGCAGATGACATGGGACTTGGAAAAACAATTCAGGTTCTTGCATTTTTAGAAAGCCTTCGCGCACAAAATCCAAAAGCAAAAGTTTTACTTGTTGTTCCCTCTTCTCTTTTGGGTAACTGGCAAAAGGAATGCTCAAAGTTTACGCCTCAGCTACACTTTTCTGTTCTTCATGCATCAGCCGGTAAAAAAGAACTTTTAGCCAACAAGCAATCGGATTTGAATTTCTGTATAACAACATACAGCATGGTAGGGAAAATAGAAGAGCTTTTGTCTGCCCAATGGGATGCTTTAATTCTTGATGAAGCACAGGCTATAAAAAATCCTTCTGCTAAGCAAACAAAAGTAATAAAAAGTCTTGATGCAAAAACTAAGATTGCACTTACAGGAACTCCAGTAGAAAACGACCTTACAAACCTTTGGTCCCTTTTTGATTTCTTAAACAAAGGTCTTTTGGGTTCTGCCTCTGAGTTTAAAAAATTTTGTAAAAATCTTTCTGAATCTCCTCAGGGATATTCAAAACTTAAGTCTATGATCAATCCCTTTATGTTGCGCAGATTGAAAACTGACAAAACTATTATTTCTGATTTGCCTGAAAAGATGGAAATAAGGGATTATGTTGCCCTGACGGCAAAACAAAAAACACTATACAAAAAATACGTGGAGAATCTTGCAAAAGAAATAGAGCATCTTAAAAATAGTGATGAGCCGATGAAGAGACGGGGAATAGTTTTATCTTCACTTTTAAAACTGAAACAGATTTGCAACCACCCCGACCAATACACGGGTAGCGAAACTTTTGCAGAAAAAGACAGTGGAAAGTTTTCTATGCTTCGCGACATGTGCCAGACTATTTACGAAAAAAGGGAAAGGGTTCTTATCTTTACTCAGTTTAAGGAAATTACTTCTGCCCTGGATAAATTCCTGACAGATGTATTTGGCATAAAGGGATTTGTCCTTCATGGAGGGACTAGTGTTGCAAAGCGAAATAAAATGGTAGAGGAATTTCAAAGCGACAAGTATATTCCCTACATGGTCATTTCTGTAAAAGCAGGGGGTACAGGCCTAAACCTTACAAATGCGAACCATGTAATTCATTTTGACCGTTGGTGGAATCCGGCTGTAGAGAACCAGGCAACAGACAGGGCATTCAGAATAGGGCAGACAAAAGATGTTATGGTCCATAAGTTTGTTTGTACCGGTACTATTGAAGAAAAAATTGATGAGCTTATAAGGGATAAAACTAAGCTTGCAGAAAATGTCATAAGCCCTCAGTCCGGTGAATCTTGGATTACAGAGATGGCAGATGACGAGCTTTTAAAACTTTTTTCTTTGGAGGCATAGCATGGGTTATTATTATGGTGGATTTGCTCCTTATGTTTCCGTTG
>CAJOQA010000365.1 GCA_905236465.1 uncultured Treponema sp. | reverse complement strand
TTAAAAGTATGAAGAGTTTTTATAAGTTTATGGCAAGCCTATTGCTGATTTTATCCTGTATCCTTACTAGCTCTTGTGATGGGTCTAGTAGCAATGAAGTTGATGATATTCCCCTTTCTGCAATCAAGACAGCGAACCCTTTGATGGGCTTTGCAACTTGGGCATCTTCCCCTAAAAACGATGTGCCCTGTAGCCTTGAATATGTGCCGGTTCATTTTAGCGATGTGCTGACTGCCTCGAATACCTGCGATTTTTCTAAGTTTGAGGAAAAACTGAATGCTGCGAAAAAAAGACGGCATCAGGCTATTGTCCGCTTCATAATTGATGACACTGGCACCGGCCTTTATCTTCCTTCATTCCTTTCTTCAGTTAATAAGTATGCCTATACCTACGGGGAAAAGACCTATAAATCCCCTGACTACAACGACAGTACCCTGTTGAATCAGATTCTCTTTTTTATAGGAAAGCTGGCTAAAGAGTATGACGGAGATCCCCGCATAGCCAACATAGAGACCGGCCTTATTGGTCACTGGGGCGAGCACCATGTTCACTATTGCAAGGACAAACAGTCAATTTCTAATGATACCTGGAAGCAGTTCTTTCAGAAATTTTCAAATTCCTTCAGTGAAACTTGCATTTCAGTTCGGTCGCCAAGCCATTACTGGGTTAGTGAGTGTGACAATTTAGGCTATTACAACGATATGGTGTATAGTGATGCAGACGATGAATACTTTCGTAAGATGCTAGCTACTGATTCTGCCCTGCCAGATAGGTGGAAGCTTTCTATGGTAACAGGAGAATTTGCCCCTCCTGAGCAGGTATCCTTTCTTGCTGACTGCAACAAGTCCTCTGTTTTTAATAAGTACAAGGAAAGGGTAGGAGAATTTCATGTTTCTTCCCTGCTTTTTAACAAGGCCTTTTCCTCTAGCCAAAAGAAGGATGTTCTTCTTGCGGCTTCAAACGCCTTGGGCTACGAGTTCAGTGTAACCGCACTTTCCCTTAGCTCTTCGGAAAATACCTTGACTGTCTCCCTTACCATAACGAATCAGGGCATTGCCCCTTTCTACTATAAGTGGCCTGTAATACTTGCCTTTGCTTCTAACGGTTCTGTCGGCAAAAAAGTTACAACTGACTGGGATATTACAAGCATAGCTCCAGGTCAGTCCAAGGACTTTACTTACACTTTGGACCAGCCACCTTCTGATTCAGCCCTTCTGCTTGGCATTCCCAATCCCATGGAAGGCGGCTACCCCGTTTCCTTTGCCAACGCCGGCCAGGATGCAGATGTTGAGGGCTGGCTTACCCTGCGATAAAAAAATCCATCCTGGATTTTTTTATCGCTTGCAGAAATCTCCAACAGGAGATTTCTGCAGGAGCTAATACGCGCCCTCCATGGCGCTTTTACTTTTGGCAAGGAAGTAGTGTGTTGTTTGCAACGATGATTAGTGGTATTGATGGTGCTAAGTATACGACGTGCCGCTTCGCGGGCACTTACCAGTTAGGGTTTATATACGAGTACTAAAAAAACTGCCCTCTGAGCGTAGTCGAAGGGGCTTACTGGAACAAAGAATAGGACACCTCTAAAAAGTTACGATAGCAAGTTTTTAGAGGTGCCCTTTATTGTATGTGGATATTTCAAATTCCTATTTTAAAATATCAGAATAAGCATACGGATTTTTTTCAATTTCCATCATATCCTTGATTTTTGATAAATATTCATTATATTCTTTTGAATTTTCCTCAATCACCATAAAAACATCACAAGACTGAGAACGATAGTCTTGCTGATATTCAGATTTTCCTTCAAACTCTAACAATAAAGGTTCTGTTATCATTGCTCCATAATAATCTAGATAATTGAGTTGATGTCCTGAAATAATCATACAACATTTTGAAATTTGATTTTTCCCTGCAGTAACTAGATAAATATAGATAATATTTCCCTGACTATTTGTATAAGTTATATCTTCAATTGTTAGCAAATTCTGTTTTACGAAAATTATATAAAAATGAACATGCTTTATATTTTCAGTGCCAGTTATTTCTATAGTATAATCATCAATTTTAGTTGCTTGTAAATATGGTTTTTCTATTTTCGCA
>CAJOQA010000364.1 GCA_905236465.1 uncultured Treponema sp. | reverse complement strand
TGAGTTCCAAGTTCTTTTGCAAAGGCTGTAAGCAAATCTTTTTCACGATCTACATTGCGGCTGTTGCAGATAATTCCGCCAAGCCTTACCCCGCTCTTTACGGCATACTTTGCAATTCCCTTAGAAATATTATTTGCGGCATACATTGCCATCATCTCACCTGATGCAACTATGTAGATTTCTTTTGCCTTGCCCTCACGCATAGGCATTGCAAAACCACCACAAACAACATCACCGAGAACATCATAAAACACATAGTCCAAATCTTCTGTATAGGCCCCCTGCTCTTCAAGAAGACCAATAGAAGTTATGATTCCGCGACCTGCACAACCAACTCCTGGTTCTGGTCCGCCAGATTCAACGCATTTGATTCCGCCAAAGCCTTCGCGCATAATATCTTCAAGGGCAACATCTTCTCCGTTCTCGCGGATAGTATCAAGTACAGTCTTCTGTGCAAGATTTCCCAAAAGAAGGCGGGTTGAATCTGCCTTGGGGTCACAACCTACAACCATGATGTGCTTACCCATTTCGGCAAGTCCTGCCGTAAGGTTCTGCGTAGTAGTTGATTTTCCAATTCCACCTTTTCCGTAAATTGCAATTTGTCTAGTTGCCATTTTTTTCTCCTAAAAATTCTTACCCGTGAGAGAATGTATCTGCAAGCCTCACCGGTTTTATGTAAACCTGCTTTGAAATATCAGTTCCGCCTGGAACGCCTATAGCGTCCGCCCTGCACCGTTGGCAGTGGCGAAAAACTTTTATGTATTTTTCACATTCAGCCCTTACCCATGATAAGTCCTTACAACTTGGGGCAGAGCACCAGGCAAATTGATGTTGGGGAATCAAGGGGATTATGTTGTAAATTGTAGCCCCCTTTTCCGCAACAGTCTTTGCCACTAGTGGAACATGATCCTTATTTATTTCAGGAATAAAAACCGTGTTTACCTTAACAGTAATACCGGCTTTTGAAACCTTCTCTATTCCCTTCAGCTGATTTTCTATTAATATTTCAGCTGCCTCTCTCCCCTCATACTTTTTCCCCTGGTACACTATAAACTCATTTATCTTTTCCTGAATATCAGGGTCAACTGCATTTACAGTAACCGTGAGAGTATCAATTTGAGCATCAATTATCTCATCAGCCTTATCCGGCAGAAGAAGACCATTAGTGCTCATACATTTTATCATCTTTGGAAAAGCATCACGAACCTTGCGGAATGTTTCCAAAGCATAACCTGTTGCCAGGGTATCCCCAGGTCCTGCCACTCCCACAACAGACAAATCAGGAGATAAGTCCAAGGCCCGTCTGACTGCATCCAGTGCATCGTCAGGGCTTATAATTGAACTTGCAACCCCAGGCCGGTTTTCCTCATCGTTAAAATCTCGTTTGCAAAAGCGACAGCCTATATTGCAACCTGGGCTTACAGGCAAATGGATTCGCCCCTTATTTGACTTAAGGCCTAAAGCAAAGCAGGGGTGGTTTTGTGCAATTTCCTCAAATGATTTTGCCATATTGCTCCTTTATTGCAGGAACCAAACGGTCTATTGTCCCTGCAGCCTCAAAGACTTTCAGTCCCCGCCCAATCATATAGGCAGCGGCTGCCTCACCGATTTTTGCAACAAACAATGCCTTGCAGTCCTTCAATAATTCATAGACGGAATCAAAATTCCCACAGCAACCTTGACCTGAACAAGATGGCGGCAACTTGCGGGTTTCTACAAATTCAACATCATCTGAAAAATCATAGATTTGCCAATAACGGGCATGACCAAAATGCTGATCTACAGCAATTCCATCAAGGCTAGCAAATGCAACAAGGTTCTTAGCGGTACTTTTCAAGGGCATTAGTATACACATCCTCTATAACACGAAGCCCGCCAGTGTAGCCTACATAGTGGCTAGTAAGAACTAAGCGAAGCTCCATGGGCTGGGCGGACTCAATAAAGCAGTAGCCCTTTTCTTTAGCAAGGTCACTGTCCCAGTCAGCGCCAAAGATCAAGCCTCGTCCTTCGTGTTCTATACCACGAATTATGTCTGAAGCTTTTCCTGCGTCAGGAATAAATTGGGCGCTGATTTTTCTCTTCTCGCTGATTGAAAGCAAGTCGTCTAAAATTGCTTTCTGATACTTTTGCGGAGTGTTGTCCACTATGAACTGTTCAACGGGAACAACGCCTGTTTCATGTAGCAAAAAGCGTGAAAGTCCTACAACATAACCGGCATCATGGATGATGTGGGCAAAGCGAGGAAGTCCGTAGCGGAATTCCAGCAGGAAGGTTGCAAGATTGTCTATTTCCTCATAGTAGGAATCGATCTGCTTCTGGATAAATTTCTTTGCTTTTTCCGCATCAATTTCCGCCCCGTTGCTGAGGGCAAATTCCAAAAGTCCATTCAAGAAAGCGCTTGTTGCGTTATCTCCTATGGGAACTGAATGGAACCAATAGTATTCCTGACCGTAGCGAGACTTCAAGTTATCTGCAATAGCCTTTCCGTACCAGGGAGAGACCAAAACATTAAAGTTAGCGCGCGGAACCCTCTGCCATTCACGCACCCCCTCGCTTTCAGGTCCAAAGAGAACATGGACTTTAAATCCTAATCCTTCAAGAAGTCTCTTGTATTCAGTGAGGTTTCCTTTCCAAAAGGGATCCTGATAAGGAATGCTTGCAAGAAGGTTCACGGTGTTCTTTTCACTGCGAAATTCACTTTCATCTTCAAAACGGCTTACGTATTGGTCAATAATAGCATTGACCACGCTTGAATGGGCTACGTAATTGTTTGACTTAAAACCTGGGGTGTCAACAGCGACAATGGGTTTCCCCTGAGCCGCAAATTCGTCAACGACACTTTGAATATCATCTCCTACAATTCCGCCGGTACAGCCTGTCATTACAACCTGCAAGTCTGTATCCAAAACTTTGTAGGAGTTTTCAATATTTTCCCGTAAGTGCTGGATGCCACCAAAAACAACTTCCCTTTCAGTAAAGGCAGTACAGGGAGCTGTTGAACCGCCTGCATATCCTTTTGACCTGCCAAAGAAGCCACTTATCATTTCTCCGCAGCCGGGCCCTGAATGTAAAATAGGAACGGCATGGGGAATAGAAACTACGGTCTGCAGGGCACCTATTGCACACGTATATCTTTCTTGCTCAATTGAACCAGTATAACTTGCCATCTTTTTCTCCTTCTATTTTACCTGAAAGTAATCCGTTTGCTGAGTGAGCCACCACTTTGTGTAAGGGTTAAGTGCGTGCTTTTGGAAATTCTTTACGAACTCATCATTTTCAATTGTGTCCAAAATCAGCTTTCCGTACTTTACAAGGCCTTCATAACCCATTCCCAAATGCTCATCACCTACAAGAAGGCTTGGAATACCAAGCTTTGCTCCCCACAAGGTCATTCCTCCGTGGCGGGCAAGCATAACATCAGGGTGAACTTTTACTAAAGCATTTACAAGCTCAAATTCCTGCTTGTTGCAAACGTTAAAGTGGGGTACGTCTCCGTAATCGCCGACACGCTGCTTGAGCTGGTCGTTTTCTATTCTGCCAGAATCGTAGATGGCATCGTGGTGGAAAACAGATGCTCCCACAGCTTTCAGCCCCAACTCGCCGATTATGTCCAAAAGGGCATGTCCGTGGGCAGCTCCTGCAGCAACATAAGCAGTTTTTCCTTCAAGCTTCTTTCTAATCTCTTCTATTTGCGGAAGATATTTTTCTTTTTTCTCAGCGATTACCTTTTCCGCGACATCTTCTTTGCCAAGTAATTTTCCAAGTGCACGGAACCAGCGGTCTGTCTGGGCTACTCCATAAGGCGGTGCACTAGCAAGCTCTGGGACTCCGAAGTCCTGCTCAAGAACGGCTCCAAGGTATGTACCCAAAGTTGAGCAGGCCTGAACAGTAGCGCAAGACTCCCCTGCCTTGCTTAACTCCTCAATTGTGTTAAAGGGGGTCAGGTAATTGGGGCGGGCGCCGAAGGGTTTGAACCAATCGGCAAAGGTATCCGTTCCCCAGAAGTTGATTACATTGATTACGTCCTTTCTGTGAACATCTGACTTCTTTATAATCTTGCGGGCCATTCCGTGATAGGCCGCATCAAAACCGGTTGTCCAAACTTTAGAGCGGAAACCTTCGCAGGTAACGCCGACAACAGGGATGCCAAGTTCTTCTTGAGCCTGATCACAGACACTTTGCACATCATCGCCCACAATGCCTACTGCACAGGTAGTCAGAACAAAAATAGCGGCGGGCTTGACCTTTTCATAAACTTCATGGATTGTAGCTTCAAGCTTTGCGTTTCCACCGTAAACTGTATCTTTTTCCTGAAGGTTGGTAGAAAAAATTCTGCGTCTTCTGTTTTCCTTATTGCGCAAAGAAGCGTTTACGCGGTAAGTCATGTTGAAGTCATGCAAGCAGGAAGAGCAACCTACGGGCCCATGTGAAATAACTGCGGCATCAGTTACCATACAAGTCATACAGCCAGCTCTTGCGGTAGAGCAGCCTATACACTGGGTAAAGGTGCGGTTGTGGTCTTTTAGCCCTACCTCTGACTTCTTGACAAGATCGTCAGCATTACCTAAAAAGCCTGTTATAGAATTTATTCTTACCTC
>CAJOQA010000363.1 GCA_905236465.1 uncultured Treponema sp. | reverse complement strand
TCGTCGCTTTAATAAGAAATATTGCAAAAATTCAAAACCTGTTTTCCCCATGCCTTATGCTCTTCTTTCTAAGACTCCAAGCATAAAGGGGCTTGACGGTCAGGCAAAGATGTCAAAGTCTTTGCACAACTGTGTTTTTCTTTGCAATAGTGAAGATGAAACTGCTGCCTTGGTAAAAAAAGCAAAAACAGACAGTGAGCGCATAATTACCTATGATCCTGAAGAGCGGCCTGAAGTTGCAAATCTTCTTATGCTTATTTCCCTTTGTACAGGGGAAGAGCCGGAAGTTATAGCAACAAGAATAGGGGACAAGGGATCTGGCGAGCTAAAGAAGGCCTTGACAGAAGCCTTAAATGAAGAACTGCGCCCACTTCGTAGCCGCCGTAGCGAATTAGAAAAGAACCCCGATTATATTCGCAGTGTTTTGCTTAATGGGGTTACTAAAGCACGTGAAATTGCAAGCTCTACCTTAGATGAAGTTAGAGCTGCAATGAATATGGTTATTTAACGCCCCCTAAATATTTAGTCTCCCAGATGTTTTTTGCAACTTCAAGAAGTTTTTCTTTATCGTTCATCTGAGGAGATTCTGTTACAGCTTCAAAAAGTTCTTTTAAAATACTTCCAAGTTTTTTTCCAGATGGGATACCTATATTCATAAGGTCTTGACCATTCACTGCTAAATCTTTTAAACCTAACGCTTGCTTTTCGTTTATGACCTTTTCAATTCGACTTTTTAGTTCTGCAAGATTCTTATAAACAGGGCTTCCTTCTGCTAACGGTGTCCCATGCATTCCATATATGTCAGCTAACCTTACAAGAATAAGGTCATCTAAGTTTTCAAGACCGACCCGTATTATAAAGCGCCTTACTGCGGCATCAGACCAACAGGGCTCATAGTAGAACATGTGCTCTTTTACAAGATGGCTTACCTTATCTATTTCTTCGTTTGAGAATTTGAGAAAGTGCATAGATTTTATTGTCTTTTTTTCAGAAATACTTTCATGCCCGTGAAAGTGTATCATCGTGCAGTCTCCTGCCTTTTCTATTGACTTACACTCGGGTTTTCCTATGTCATGGTAAAAAGCTGCAAGTCTTACCAATAGGTTTTCTTTTGGTGCCCCATCACAGGCATAAAGTAAATGATCTGCTACATCAAAGTCATGGAAGCCCCTTGAATCCTTTTGCTGACAATTTCTGCAAACTAAAAACTCTGGAATAAAAATGTTTAGTATTCCTGTTTTTTCTAATAGACGTAACCCAACACTGGGTTTGTCTGATTTCATTATTTTGCAAAACTCGTCCCTAAATCTTTCTACAGAAATAGTACTAGTTTTTTTTAGTATTTCTTCCTTGCTTAAGGCCTTTAGGGTTTCCGCTTCAATCGTAAAGTTTAGCTGGCTTGCAAACCGTATTGCTCTTACAGGCCTTAACCCATCTTCGTTGAAACGCTCTAGGGGGGAGCCTACAGTTCTGATTATTTTATTCTTTATGTCTTTTTCACCACAAAAGGGATCTATAAGATTCCCTGTTTGCAAGTCGGCCGCAATGGCATTCATTGTGAAGTCTCTTCTAGACAAATCTTGTTCAATGCTAGCAGCGTAAGCAACAGAATCGGGGTGCCTTCCGTCACTGTATTCAGATTCAGTCCTAAAAGTTGTCGTTTCTATTTGTCTGCCAAATATGTGAATGGTTACCGTGCCATGTGCGATTCCTGTAGGAATTACTTTATGAAATATTTTCATCACCTGCTGGGGGCTTGCATCTGTTGCAAGATCCCAGTCATTAACTTCTTTTTTTAGCAAAGAATCCCTTACGGCCCCTCCCACAAGATATGCCTTGTGACCATTTTTTTCAAATATTTTGCCAATTTTCTGTAAGTCTTGATGTATTTTTATTCGATTCATGATATACTATTATAGAAAAAAATAAGTAAAAGTGTAAAGGAGTACATTATGCATGTTGTTGTTTTTACGGGAGGCCAGGCTCCACTTCCAAATGATACTGTTTTTTATTTTGCCCATACCCCAAAAATAGACTATATTATCGCCGCTGACGAAGGTCTTGATACCCTTGAAGCCTACCGGCATTTTTATGGAACAACTCATAATTTTAGGCCTGATTATATTCTTGGTGACATGGATAGCCTAAAAGATGAAAGTCTTTTAAAAAAATATGCTTCTGTCCATACTGAAATATATAATACAGAAAAGGATTATACTGATACAGAGCTTGCAATACAAAAGGCTGAAAGTCTTGGTCTTAACCGAAGAAGGGGGGATATGATTACCCTTATAGGTGGAAGCGGAGGCTTGAGCGACCATTTTCTTGGAATATATGATATGTTTTCTACTGACTGCCATGCAGATGTCTGGCTTTGCGGCCGGCAGGCCCTTTGTTTTTTGGATGAAGGCTATGGGCTTAGGGTTTCACATATCCGGCCTGACCAAAGAATCTCTATAGCTAGACCTACATCTTCTTATTCAGATGGAAAAATTTATACTGAAGGGCTTGAATGGGAAAGTCCCCTGTTTAGAAAAAGCGGAATGCCAAGTATTTCTAATAAGATTTCAAAGGAATACTATGAAAAGGGAAAAAAACTTGTATTCAGGGTTGAAAAAGGAAGGTTTATTGTTTTCTTACCCCTGTCGGCTTATGTAGAGCACGTTATTTTACCTGCCTAATCCTCTAGAAAGTATGGTTAAGACCCGTAAGGCTATGAAAATAGCAGGAACGGTCAGCAGTATAAAAAGGTAACATGAAAAGTATACCCAATAAAAAGCTTTTCTTTGTATTGTAAAAAAAACAATGCTTAGTAAAAGCCCCGTAAGTGAAAGGAGTATAAGTATTATTGAAATTGCCGAGCACAGAAAGAGAATCAAGTTTTGTGTTGTATCAAGGAAGTGCTGGTAGTTTCCGCTTACATAAAAGAGTAAAAAAAGAATCAGCTGAAGAAAAAAGAAGAGGGTAAAGCGACCTGTCAGCCTAAAAAGAAAGGGTTTTCTGTGTATTTCGTGAGTTTTAAGATAATTTTTAAAGTTTGTATCTTGATTTTTTTTCATATCTAGACTTTATGTCCCTTTTACCTGTATACTAAACTAAGGCTATGCCGATTATACTATAATAGTTTGGATTTGTACAGATGAAAAAACTTTTTGTAAACTTTATATTTCTTCTGCTTATTGCAGCTCTTGTTTTTTTTGTAGGCTGGGTACAGTTCTCTGTAAAACCAGGTTTTTGCGGAATTATGACCAGTAAAACAGGTGGTTTGTATCCTGAACCTATAGAAAACGGACATTTTCTTTGGAGATGGGAAAAACTTATTCCTACTAATGCCAATATAACAACATTCAGCCTAGAACCTTGTACTTTCAGTAAAAGCGTCTCAGGTTCACTGCCTTCCGCCCAAATATATAGTAAACAACTAAATCCTTCACCTGATTTTTCCTATAATATACAAGCAGATATATCTCTTTCCCTAAGCCCTAAGCAGATATTGGCTTTGGTAAGAGACAAGGGAATAGAAAATCAAGAAGACCTTGAATCCTATTTAGAGGGGAAAGCTGGCCTGGTTGCTCAAAAGACTGTGGACTTTTTATTGAATAAAGATAAAAGTTATACTCTTACAAGCCCCGTGTCTTTTTCCGAAGAAGAACTTAAATCTTTTTCTGCAGCCTATACTGCTGATTTTTCAGATTTTACCTTAGTTTCTGTAAATTTTACTCTTGCAAAGATTCCGGATATGAAAATGTATAAAAGCGCAGTGGAGTCTTTTTCCCTTTATAAAAGCGAAGTTGATGCCCAGTTAAAAGTCCTTGCCAAAAATCAGGCCCAAGTTTTAGTTCAGGAAAACAGGTCCATGCAGCAGCTTGAAAAATTTGCAGACCTTATTTCAAAATATCCTCAGTTAGAGGAACTTTCAAAGTCCGCTAACTTTACTGATATAATTAATGCTCTTAATAATGCCCGTTAGTCAGGCATGGAATAAAAGGGGGTATAGTTCTTATGAGTGCCAAAAATAGTAATGAGTTACGGCTTTTTAGTATAAGAGGGGCTGTTTGTTGCGAAAATACAGCAGAGTCAATAAAAGAGAACGTGGAGCTTCTTTGCAAAAAGATATTTAGTGAAAACTCTATAGATTCATCTAATTCAGCTGATATAGTAAACTTGCAGTTTACCATGACCCCTGATTTGGATGCACTGAATCCGGCAACTGCTTTTCGCAAAGCAAACTTAGGTTTTGATCTTTCAAAAATACCTCTTTTCTGCTCACAAGAACCGGTGGTTTCTGGTATGCTAGCTAAGGTTATCCGCCTTATGATAACCCTTTACTTACCTGCAGGAACTATTGTCACCGGCTCTTACCTTAACGGAGCCCAGGTTCTCCGTCCTGATTTAAGTGGGGAAAAGAGCTTATGAATATATGGATAGTTTCTAGGGAGTATGCTGGTATTGCGGAAGCTGGCGGGGTAAAAAATGTAGCTTGTTCCCTGTCTGAATCTTTGGCAAAACTTTCCCATAATGTGACTCTTTTTATTCCCCTGTATGGTTGTACGGATTTAACACATATTTCTTCTTTTTCCTGCTGCCATCATAGTCCTGTAGTAATAGATGTCTGCGGAAAAAGCATTCCTGTTTCCTTCAGTTCAGGCGTAATGAATAAAGTGAATATAGTCTTTATAGGAAATAAGGCTTTTTCAGAAAAAAAAGCAGTTTATACCTATACTAAAGACGAGGAAAAGACAAATCCTGCCCATAAACATGGCTTTGGCCACGAGGATGTTTTCTTTTTGAATACCCTTTTTCAAAAGGCAGTTGCCGCCTATGGGCTTACTTGTAAAAAAGAAGAGGCTCCTAATGTAGTTCACTGTCAGGATGCAACGGCAGCCTTAGTTCCTGTTTTTATAAAGGATATGTGCAAAAAAGAAAAAGTACTAGAAGATTTTTTTAAAGATTGTAAATGTTTTGTCACTATCCATAATGCGGGGCCTGGCTATCACCATGAGTTTCATTCACTTAGGCAGGCTCAAGACTTTACGGGGCTAGATGAAGGCTTATTAAAAAAGGGATACAATAGTTTAACAGGAGCGATTGAACCCTTCCTTTTAGCAGCGGATTGTGCAGAACTTACTACAGTGTCTCCTGAATATGCCAATGAGATTTTAAGCGGAAAATGCGAAACTGCAGGTCTTTCTTTTGAATTTTCAAAGTTAAAAACAAGTATAAGTGGTATCACAAACGGAATAGATTTTTCACGCTATAACCCAGCAGACACAGCTTCTTCGCTTTTACCCTTTGCCTTTAACCCTGCTGCTAAAGATTTAGAGGGGAAAAGAAAATGCCTGGACTATTTTCTAAGTAAATGTGCAAGTGAAAAAATCAATACGCTAGATACCTGTTCACATATTGAAAAGTTTGGATACCTGAATCCAGATTCCTTAGGGCAAGACCCCATATATATAGCATTTCATGGAAGAATTGTAACCCAAAAGGGAATTTCTGTAATGGCAAGGGCTGTAGATTTAGTGCTAAAGGAAAATCTTCCCGTTCGTTTTATTTTTATAGGGCAGGGGCAGGCAGACCTTGAGAAAGAACTTTTGACGCTTTCCTTAAATTACGAGGGAAAGTGTGTATTCTTTCACGGTTATGATAGGGCTTTATCTAGGCTTTGCATGGCAGTAGCTGATTTTGCCTTGTTTCCAAGTCTTTTTGAACCCTGTGGCCTAGAAGACTTTATAGCTCAGATATATGGAACCCTACCTATAGCCCATTCAACAGGTGGCTTATGCAAAATAATAAGTGAAGAGACAGGCTTCCTTTATCATACTAATACTCCGGAAGAACTTGCTATAATGATTCATTCCCTGGTTACAATAATGATGAGGGCCGGTCGCACTATTTTTAGCAATATGATTTCATACGCTGCTTCTTACGTACAAGAAAATTATTCTTGGTCAAGTGTAGCTGAAAAATACCTGACCTTGTATAGAAAAAAAACTTGTAAAAAAATTTAAAAAAAATTAGTTTTGTGCTTGACATAATTTGTAAAAGAATATATAGTATCAACATCAGCAACGCACTTACAAGGTGTTTAACTGAAATGCCGCTATAGCTCAGTTGGTAGAGCACGTGATTTGTAATCTCGGGGTCCAAGGTTCGAGTCCCTGTGGCGGCTTTCTAAACAATAGTTTAGTTCGGGGAGTTTCCCGAGTGGTCAAAGGGGGCAGACTGTAAATCTGTTGGCTCGTCCTTCATAGGTCCGAATCCTATACTCCCCACATTGAGTGTTAAAAGAGTGTTTCTTTTAACACTTTTTTT
>CAJOQA010000362.1 GCA_905236465.1 uncultured Treponema sp. | reverse complement strand
ATCAGCAAATTCTGCCCTAATGCGAAAATCCTGCATATTGACATTGATGCTGCTGAAATAAATAAAATACTTACGGCAGCCTTATCCCTAGTCCTCGAAGTTGAAAAGGCCATTCCTCTGCTAACTAGCGCCTTAAAGGGTAAGAGCATAAAAAGTGACAAGATAAAAGAATGGTCAGAAGAATTGCAAAAGCTAAAGGCTGAAACAGACAGCACCCTAACTGGCAGGGAAGCATCTATTTCAGAAAACAGCGCAAACCCCCGTGACTTTATAAAAAGTTTGCCAAACTTTGCAAGCAAGGCCGGTGTAAAAGCAGAAGACATAATCGTTACAACTGACGTAGGCCAGCATCAGATGTGGGCAGCCCAATACTATCCGGTAGAAAGGGCTAGGACCTTCCTTACAAGTGGCTCTTTAGGGACTATGGGTTTTGGTCTTCCCACAGCAATAGGTGCAGCCCTTGCCAACCCAGACAAAAAAATCATATGCATAAGCGGCGATGGCTCTATAATGATGAACATTCAGGAACTTGCAACTCTAAGGGAACAAAGCCTAAACGTAACTGTCATAATCTTACAAAACGGGAGCCTTGGCATGGTAAGGCAGCAGCAAAAGTATCTTTTTGAAAAGAACTACAGCGCCTCTGTCTTTGATGTGGTTCCTGACTTCATGAAGATTGCAGAAGGCTTTAACATTCTTGCAATAGATGCAAACACAGATTCCTCTTGGGCAGAAAAAGCCTTTGCAAAGGGTCCTAGCCTAGTGCGCCTTTGCATCGATATGGAAGAAAATGTACTTCCATTTGTAAAAGCAGGGTCTGCCAACATAGATTCAATACGGTGATAGGAAAGACATAAGCCTTAGAGATTCCTCGGCGGTGCTCAAAATGACATGAGTACCGCATCGGAATTGTACGACCGTTTACTGTGACATTTTTCACAATAAGGTAAATTTTCTCCATTTTTCACACTTTTTACCTCAAAAAATCGCTTTTCAAAAAAAAATCCCTAGACCAAAGTTTCTTTGCATAGTAAAATGTAGCTAAACCTAGGGTAAAATACAGTGATATTTTTCACAGTATATACAAAAACTATGAAAGAGATTCCAGAACCTTCTAAACGGCGCCTTGTTCTTTTAAGCAGGCTACTGACTGACAGGGCAGTAAAGAACATTACCTCAGTTCAGATAGAAAGCTTGACCGGCTGGTCGGCAAATCTAGTCAGGAAGGATATTTCCCTGCTTGGGGTAAAATGTGGCGCAAGTAACGGCTATAAGGTTCAGGAACTCAAAGAGGCCCTTGACAAGGCTTTGGGTACTGGCTCAGAAAAGCAAAAGTGCTGCATAGTCGGTCTTGGTCGCATGGGGCAGGTCCTGCTTGACAATGCAGAGCTTGAAGAATCAGCCTTTAAGATTGTGGCAGGTTTTGATTCCAATGTAAACAGGACGTAAGTTCTTAGGTCTGTTTTTCCCCTGCACCCTACGACAATGCTAGAAAGCGTTATAAAAGAAGAAGGCATTTCTTGGGCAATACTGACGGTAAACAGCGAGGAGGCGCAGGAGCTTGCAACTCGCCTTGCTGTATGCGGAATAAAGGGGATTGTAAACTATACGCCCTGCATTCTTTCTCTACCAAAAGAAGTTGCCATAGAAAACGTTTGCCTGCTTACCGCTTTAGAAACCCTTGTTGCAATGAAAAAAGATATGGCAGCAGTTTTTTAGAGTTGCCTTTAATAGAAATTAATAGATAGGAGATATAAAATGTCTAGAGTCTACAATTTTTCAGCCGGACCTTCTTGCTTACCAGAAGAAGTTCTTAAAGAATGTGCAGAAGAAATGCTTGATTACAACGGAACAGGCCAGTCCGTTATGGAAATGAGCCACAGATCAAAGGCTTATAAGCCCATAATAGAACACGCTGAAGCACAGGTTCGTAAGCTGATGAAGGTTCCTGAAAACTACAAGGTTCTTTTCCTTCAGGGGGGAGGCTCAACTCAGTTTGCAATGGTTGCCCAGAATCTTGGAATCCACACAGGAAAAGCTGCCTACATTCAGACCGGTGTATGGGCAAAAAAGGCTGCTCAAGAAGCTAAGCATCTCGGTCTTACTGTTGACATAATTGCATCTAGCGAAGACAAGAACTATTCATATATTCCTAAAGTTGAAAAGATTGAAGGTGACTACGATTATGCCTATATCTGCTTTAACAACACAATTATGGGAACCCACTACGAATACATTCCAGATACAGGAAAGATTCCTCTTGTAGCTGATATTTCTTCCTGCGTTTTAAGCGAAGAACTTGATGTAAGCAAATTCGGTCTTCTCTTTGCCGGTGCCCAGAAAAATCTTGCACCTGCAGGAGTTACTCTTGTAATTATCCGCGAAGACCTGATTACAGACACACCCAGGCAGGGAACACCAACAATGATGTGCTACAAAACACATTCTGATGCAGCTTCCATGTACAACACCCCACCTTGCTATACCATCTATGTTCTTGCAAAAGTTCTTGACTGGATTGAAAAGAAGGGCGGAGTTCAGGCAATCCACAAGCTGAATGTAGAAAAGGCTGATTGGCTTTATAACTATCTTGATTCAAGTAGCTACTACCATGCAACAGCAGAAAAAGGAAGCCGGTCTTTGATGAATGTTCCTTTCTTAACAAAAGAAACAGATGCAGAAAAAGCTAAGGTTATTAACGATAAGTTTGTAGCTGAAGCTGCAAAGGCAGGTCTTGTAAACTTAGCAGGTCACCGTCTTGTTGGCGGAATGAGGGCTTCAATATACAACGCAATGACCTTAGAGGGCGTAAAAGCACTTACAGCCTTTATGGATAAATTTGCAAAAGAAAATTTCTAATTTTTGAGGATAGTATATGTACAAGATTCAGACTTTAGACAGAATCAGT
>CAJOQA010000361.1 GCA_905236465.1 uncultured Treponema sp. | reverse complement strand
GTTCCTATCAATGGTTCTTCTAGAAAGGGCGATTTGTATGTAAAGATTATAGTTCAGCTTCCTACAAAACTTTCAAGGCAGCAGATTGCGGTCATGGAAGAGTATGCAAAGCTTGAGAATGCGACTACAAGTCCTAAGCTTATTCCGCTTGAATCTTTAAGCAGGTAAGCGGAAATGTCCGTTAAGTGTGCTTGAAATGACATTTTCTTCTATAATTATAACCTTAGGTTTCCGATATTAGAAGTGTGGGATTTTGTTTTTGGAATCTCATCTTTTTAAGATAACTTTATGTTGTTGTAATTGTAGAGGTATTTATGTTTAAGACAAAACGCCGTATTACACTTTTAGCAGTTGATTTTGTGCTACTTGTGGCTTTAATATTCTTCTCTGTAAGTATAATTCCTGTTTTTAAGGAAGAACGTTCTTACTCATCAGTTTTTACTTGGATTACATCAGCAGCAATCTTTTTATCTTTTACAGTTATAATGCATAATCTGCATAGTTTTTTAGAAGAATACCTGTTGCACGGCTCTCTTTATTCAGGGGAAACGCTTTTTCTCACTGATTTTATTAACCGCTTGCGCTACTGCTATTCTTACGAGGAATTCTATAGAATAATCCAGGAACATTTGGAAAAAAAGGCTGACTGTTCCATTATGTTTGTGGACAGGGCAAAAAACTATGTCCTTTATAATAGTCCTAACCGCCTGACTTGTGATAAGGAGGTTATGGATACTTTGAATATGAATTTCCCAGAATCCTGGAAAGAAGGCATCCATTATATTGGTGACACTTTTGGAATTGTATCTGACGTAAAAAAATCTAGGGGGTTCTTTTTAGTCTATAATAAAATGCACTTCTATGTTTTTTGCCGCTATACTAGGCTTTTTGATGATTCTGTCTATTCAAATCTTTATGAGGAATTCAGCCGTTTCTGCAACAGGACCAAGACAATCAGCAATCTGTCTGAAATTGCATCCCTTTCGCAGGAATGGCAGCAGCTGGCGGACACCCAACGGTCTTTTTTACCTCAACAGATGCCACAAATTGACCACTTAGAAATAGCTGCTTACTTTCGACCACTTGTAAATGTTTCCGGTGACTATTATACAGTGTTGCCAATGACTAAAAGCAAAACATTACTTATGCTCGGGGATGTTTCTGGTAAGGGACTTGCTGCAGCTTTAGTTATGGGTTTGGTTATGAACACTGTAAAAAGTATGGAAAGGCAGGATGACTTGCCAAGTATGATTCGTGCAGTTGACAAAGCCATTAAGGGAATGAAGTTACAGGATAAGTATACAGTTCTTTTCCTTGGAATAGTAGATACGAATACTATGACAATATCGTATGTAAATGCTTCTATGTCTGACCCCTTGATTATTACGCGATCTCCAGATGGCTACCGCATAAAACCTTTAACCTCTAACTGTTCTTTAGTTGGTATTATAGATATTCCTGAAGTTGAAGTTACAACTCAACGTCTTTTTAGGGGAGATGTAATACTTATGGCTTCCGATGGTGTAAGTGAAGTTATGGATGAAAATGGTGTAGAGTTGGGAACAACGAAACTGTACCAAAATACAATCTGTACAAGTGCCGAAAAGTCTCCTAAGGATTTTATAGATGATGTTGTAAATTTAGTGCACACCTATAATGGTGGCCGTAAACTCCGCGATGACTTAACTATGATGGTTGCAAAGGTGGTAAACTGATGGAAAATCTTATATTTTTAATTTTAAATGCAATTTTCTGCGTAGCTTTAATTATACTGTCATTTTTTGTTGATGGAAAGAATAAAAGCAATAACGTAAATCCTTTGGTAAATCTTATCCTCTTTTATGCAGCCCTTTTTGGAATGATGGCTTTGACCTTAGGCTTTTGCTTTTGGGCACCGGCTCAGCTTTCAAAACTTGCAGGCCGCCTTACCTTCATGCTTATCGGTTGGTATAGTGTTGCTACCTGTAAGTATATAATACTTTTTCCTAATGAAGGTAAAAAACGGCTTGTTCTTAACATACTTCAGTGGTTTTTTAATTTGTTAGCTCTCTATATAATGTTTAAACCAAATGGCTTGAACAATATAACTGTTACCAGGGATAATACTTTTCAGATTGCTTCCGGTTTGATTTTCTCTGGAAAACTTGGTAGGCAGTTCCCTGCTACCTGGTTCCCTGTCTACATGATTTTTTATATTGCAGTTCTCCCCATTTTTTCAACGCTGATTCTTTTTGTTCGTGCAGAAAACACAAAAAATCAGTTGGAAAGACAAAGACTTTATTTGGTGGCCTTTGGTGTATTCTGTTCCTTACTTCTTTTTGCCTTTATGGCTTATTCTTCCCGCTACCAAACAATGCTTACTTCTTTGGTAAGCTTGGGCTTTTTGATGGAAGGGCTTTTCTTTATTCAAGCTGCCGCAAAAGATGAGATATGGGATAAGCGTATGGTAATTAAAGCTGGTCTCAAATTCCTGCTTAATTACCTACTGCCAGCCTGTCTTGGCGGTCTTGCCTTTGCCCTCTTGTGGCCTATCTTTTCATTTTCTCCCTTAGTTTTTATTATACTTTTTACTCTTGCCGTATTCCTGATAATTGCTCTTTGGGGAATAGGGACAAGGGTTATTGGTAAACGGGAAATTTTACGTGATAAACGGTATGCTGCTGACTTTGAAAAAGAGATTACAGGGCTTAATTTTGATGATGAGCCTGCAGATGTTGCTCAAAAAGTTGAGAATATTTTTAAGAAGTACGTAGATTCTTCTACCGTAAAGATTTTAGTTGATGCCGGTAATGGTTATCTTGAGCAGATTTTTACAGAGGCTACTGACAAACTAACTCTTCCCATAGATGACCCCGCTTTTGATTCCCTTTTCAACTTGAAAAGGCAAATTATATTCAGGCAGTTTGTAGAAGAAGATTATTCGATTTCTGCGGTTCGGCCTGCCTTAAAAAGAATACTTGAAGTTTCAGCTTCTGAAGCCTTTATAATTCTTACTGAAGGTCGCCACATAATCAGCATAATTTTCCTTGGCGTAAAAAACAGCGGAAATGTCTACAATGCTTATGACTATTCAGTTTTTAACAAGCATTATTCTAACCTCTTTGTTGTTGGTTACTATATGAAGAATATTCTGAATGAAGCTGTTGTTGGTACCGTTAATAGGGAAATCAGGATGTCTGGTCAGATTATTACTTCTATTCAGGAGAATATGGATATAATAAATAATCCAAAAATTGATCTAGGCTACAGGATGGTTCCAGCCCACAACATTGGTGGAGAATTTGTAGACTTAATCAGGTTGACTGCTACCCGACATATTTTTATAATTGGTGCAATGAGCGGAAAGGGAATTGCTGCTTCTATGAACATGGTTATTATGAAGTCAATTATAAGAACCTTCCTTGCAGAAACTAGCGACTTTAAGATGCTTGTTGAAAAGGTAAACTCTTTTATCCGGAACAATCTTCCAAAGGGATCGTTTTTTGCCGGAACATTCGGGCTTTTAGATTTTACCTCTGACACTATGTACTACATAAACTGTGGTTCGCCTGCAATTTTCTTATATACAAGCGCTTACAACAATGTTATTGAGGTTCAGGGTGAAGGCCACATCTTGGGCTTTGTAGAAGATATCTCTAAGTACATAAAGGTTAAAAAGGTAAAACTTGCAGCCGGTGATATTGCAATTGCCTGTACAGATGGGCTTATTGATACAAAATCCTTGCGTGGTGAAGAGTTTGGTAAGAACCGTGTTCAGGCAGCCCTTACAGATAACGCAATGTATTCGGCTGACAAAATGGCTCAGTTTACGTATGAATCTCTTGTAAACTTTACTTCAAAGACTTTGGAAAATGATATTACACTTCTTGTATTTAAATACTTAGGAGGCGGCAAATAATGGAACAACTTACGATTCATGAAAAAATAGGCGCTAACTATATGCTTCTTGAGTTATCGGGCTCCATAGATGCGTACACACTTTCTGAACTTAAGGAAAAGGTTTTTCGCTATATCTTAGATTCTAACGTTGTGCTAGACACAGAAAACGTAACTTCAATAGATTCTGCTGGGGTAGGGATTGTTCTTGCAGGAATAAATGATGGAATGAAATATGGAACAAAACTTTTTGTAATGAACCCATCAGATGCTGCTCATCGTGCTCTTGAGCGAACAGGTTTTTATGATATGTTTAATATAATTCATTCTGTAACGGAAGTGTCAGATGCGTAATATTCTTTTAGTACTTTTACTTTGGCTGGCTTTGTTTTCTTCTTGCTCTGCGAAGACCTATGCAAAATCTAGTGATAGTGCAGTGCAGGAAAATAAAGAAGTTATTGTGGAAAAAAAAGGTGACCAAGATGCCGCCCAAATAGATAAACTTGGCAGAGTCCTTTCTTCTATGTCTGATAAGGCTAAGGCTACAATCCCGAACGGAGACCCAAGGGAATTCCTTGCTGATTTAAAGCTTGTTCTTGATTCTGAAAAAGATTTTGCCCAAGACGATCTTTCTCCTTTTTATCTTATTGATAAAAAGCATAATGTTGGCCCCACCTACGCACCAAAGCACTTGAAGACTTTGGTAAAGAATTCCTTGTATGACATTAGCCGTGCAGATTTGTCTTTGCGCGAAGATGTTGAGGCAGCTCTCTGCGTAATGGCACAGGCTGCGCTAAAGGATGGAATACGGCTTGAAGTGATTTCTTCTTACCGGTCTTACGAGTATCAAAAGAAACTGTTTGCAAAGTGGGTTGCTTTGGATGGGCTTGCTGAAGCAGAAAGGGAAAGTGCCCGCGAAGGTACCAGCCAGCATCAACTTGGATTTGCTATTGATTTTGGTAGCCTAAGCGATTCTTTTGTCAAGACTCCAATGGGGGCCTGGCTTAATAAGTACGCCTGGGAATACGGTTGGTCTCTTTCTTTCCCGCAAGGCTATGAAGATGTTACCGGTTTCCGTTGGGAATGTTGGCATTTTCGCTATATTGGAAAAGAGGCTTGCCGCTTCCAGAAAAAATGGTTTGGGGATGTACAACAGTTTATGATAGAATTTATTGATGCCTGGAAAAATATGGAATAGAGCAGTGACTTGCTAGCCGTACTTTTTTGAAGCTCCCTTAAAAAAAAGTTGACACGTGTTGACTCTCGTGATAAACTATAGGATAACGAATCTGATTATGGGCACATCAAAAAACTTGCTACCGCAACTTTTTCGAGGCTCCCATTATTTTTTTTTGGAGGTATAATATGAAGGTTTTGGTTATTGGTGGGGCAGGTTATATAGGCAGCCATGTTGTTAAGGAATTGATGGCAAAGGGGCACACTGTAACTGTTTTTGATAATCTTTCAAGTGGGCTTGTTCAGAATCTTTTTCCTGAAAATGACTTTATTGCAGGTGATATCCTTTACCCTGAGACCCTAGATGCAGCCTTTGAAAAAGGCTTTGATGCCTTTATTCATCTTGCCGCTTTTAAGGCTGCGGGGGAAAGCATGATAAAGCCTGAAAAGTATTCAGTGAATAATATTACAGGTACTTTAAATATTCTTAATTCTGCTGTGAACCATTCTTGCTTCAACATGGTTTTTTCTTCAAGTGCAGCTGTCTTTGGTGAGCCACAGTATCTTCCAATAGACGAAGACCATCCTAAGAATCCTGAAAACTATTACGGCTTTACAAAACTAAAAATAGAAGAGTTTATGGCTTGGTATGAAAAGCTGAAGGGGCTCAAATTTGCTGCCCTCCGCTATTTTAATGCCGCAGGTTACGACCCCGAGGGAGTTCTTTATGGGCTAGAAAAAAATCCTGCTAATTTGCTCCCTGTTATGATGGAAGTTGCAAGCGGAAAAAGGGAAAAGGTTTGTATCTTTGGTAACGATTATAAAACCCGTGATGGTACTTGTATCCGTGACTATATCCATGTAACTGACTTGGCTTCTGCCCATGTTTTGGCCCTTGAATACATTGCATCAAAAAAAGAAAGCCTAACTTTAAACCTTGGAACTGGAAATGGAATAACTGTTACAGAGATGCTAGAGTCAACAAGGCGCATAACGGGTAAAGAAATTAAGGCAGAATATACTGCTCGTAGGGCTGGCGACCCCGCTCAGTTGACTGCAAGTTCTGACCGTGCAAAAAAACTTTTGGGTTGGGAACCTAAGTATTCTGATGTTGACACCTTGATTGGTTCAACTTGGCAGGCTTACAAGAAGTTCTTTAAGCTGTAGAAAAGCCTCGAAAGTGCCATTTCGCTTGAAACATAGCGGGGTGGCATTTGTAAAAATCGCTTCTTTTTTGTATAATTACTTACTATGATTCTTTTTGCAACACTTTCAAAACCGGTAAAAAATATAGAAACTTTTTTAGACCGCCCATACATAAAGGTTAGATTTTGGAAGTCTCCTTCTTTTTCTGACAAATATGAGGCTGAATTCTTTACAGAGAAGCAAAGTTTTAGAAAATCTTTTAGTAAAGAAGAAGCAGAGTCTTTTATTGAAACTAATGGGGGCAAAGTATTCAGAAACGTGGTGGAACGTACGGAAAGCGAAGAGATAACTCTTCTTGCTAACCGACATGGGCAGGTAAAAAAAATAGTCCGCCCCTTGAAAAATCAAGAAGAAAAAAATTCTTTAGTTGCATTTAAAAACATAAAAAATTCCAATGGGGATAGGGCAAAAAAATATATTCTTCAAGAAGGGCAGCCCCTGCTTTTTTTAGAAAAACTCGGGATTATGACAAAAGAGGGAAAAATTCATGCTGCAAAGTATGACAAGTGGCGACAGATAAATAGGTTCCTTGAATATATTGCGGATGTCCTCCCCCAGCTACAAGAACTTACAGTTGGCGAAAAAGGTTTTAGCCAAGACCGTCCCCTGCGTATAGCTGACTTTGGCTGCGGAAAGTCGTATCTAACTTTTGCCCTCTATCATTTTCTTTACAACATAAAGAATATCCCTGTGCAAATTACAGGTCTTGACCTTAAGGCTGATGTAATAGCTGACTGTCAGGCCCTTGCAGAAGAAAGCGCCTATAGGGGACTTGCCTTTTTTGTAGGAGACATAGCACATTTTACCTATTCACAAAAGCCTGATATGATTATTACCCTGCATGCCTGTGATACCGCAACAGATTACGCCTTGAATTTTGCTGTAAAGGAAGGAGCCAGCCTTATTTTAAGTGTTCCCTGCTGCCAGCATGAAATTAATAGTCAGCTGCAGCAAATAAAAGGCAAAGATGCCTCTAGCCCCTTTGCATCGTTACAACGCTGGGGAATTGTTCGGGAACGTTTTGCAGCCCTTGCGACTGATGTCATAAGGGCTGAAGTTCTAGAAGAAGAGGGGTATAGTGTGCAGCTTTTGGAATTTATAGATATGAGCCACACCCCTAAGAATATACTTATCAGGGCTGTAAAAAGAAAATGTAATCAGGTCTTAAGCAAGGCGGATTTAGAAAAGTCCGTTAAGAGAAAAAATGCCCTGCTCGAAGGGCTTTCTGTTAGCCAAAGTCTAAATAACCTGCTTCAGTCTTGAAAAATAATATTTACTTGCTTTTCATCTGCTGCTTTTGTCTTTTTTAAAAAACTTTTTATGATTGTATCAAAAGCCTTTTGTCCTACGTTCTCTTCATTTGCCTGCAAAAAAAGACCATACGCTTTTTCTCTTGCTATCTTAGCGCCACCAGTTTTTATAAGTTCATAGTATAAGCCGTTAGCTTGGGTATTTGCCTTTGCTATAAAGACATTAACAGGATACTTTTCGTAAGAGGTCAGGTCTTCTACTTGGGGTAAACAGTAAGCTGCCTGAATAGAAGTGCCTGTTTTAAAAGGTGAAAAGCAGTCTGCTTCTGGGCAAAAAAAATCGTTAAAACTTGCCTCTTGAAAAAACTTTTCGTGCCCTATTTTGCAAGAAGCCAGGTCAAAACCCTTGTAGGGGGGATCAAGCTCTATGCTGATGTGGTTGGCTTCTTCTTGCGGAACTTCAATGCCGTCTATATTGCTAAGGTACGATTTAACTACTTTGCAGCCATTCATAGAAAAAGTAAAAGTTCCTAAATCTTCTGTAGTAAAATCTTGTAGGCTCACGTTTTCCTTTAGCTTTGGGTTTATAATTATTTTTGTAACAGATGCTTCTTTATCTCCTAAACTCATCAAGAGGGAAAAAGAGTTTTCTTTTTCAGCCATTTCTTGTAAAGTCTGTTCGATTATACGTTTTCTAGTTTTCATTGCAGCTAAAAGAAGAAGTGCCATAAAAATCATCAAAATAAAACCGTATAAAGTTCCCATAAAATCCTCTTTGCGTTATTTGTGTCTACAGAATAAAGCAAAGAGAATTTTTTTTCAAGAAAAATTAGTGGCCAAGGCTCATTTGTTTTGTTCCGTTTGTAAAAATCCAATCCTCTTTAGAACTTTTTAGATTTTCACCCTGTGCGGGGTCTGGAATTTTTTTCCTTCCAAAATGACTTTTATGAGTCTTGCTTGTGGCATCATCTACTATGCTGTCTTTTTTTTCACTAGAAGGCTGCCCCTCTTTATCAAGCCAAATGCCGCTTTTTTCTACCTGACTTAAAAGCGTAGAGTAATTGTCCGGCCAGGGATTTTCTAAACTTGCGCTTTGGCAAAACAGAAGTGCGTCTATAATTTTTGAGTTAGCAGAGTTTTTTAGAACGATTACATCGTCATAGGCTATGCTTGCCTTTGCGTTTTTTACCCACAAGTCAATAGCGCTGTTGCTAGAGTATGGCGCCGTTGAAAGGCCCATGTTTTGCTCATCCTCGTCTACCGCCCCTGTCCAAGTTTCATTTGTCCGCAGATGCAGGATTACAAAATTTCCTTTTTTTACTTCAAGGGCTGGAAATGTATAGGTTCCCTTGTTCTCCTTTTTTTGATCACCTGCAACTAAAAGTTCAAGACCTGCCATGTTACCGTCTGAAAGAATTGCAAGCTCAACGTATTCCCCACCCTTGCTTTTATCGTAACCATTGAAAACTTCTGTTAAGGCAAGAAGGGGCACTCTTGAATTAAAACCGGTAAAGGTGCAAGTTTGGCTTAAAGTATTTCCAGCTGAATCTGCAACGACTGCTTCTAGCGTATACTTTTTACCGATTTCTGTTTGAAAGGGCAGTGTCAAATCAACTTTTTTACAATCATCATCATACTCAATCTGATTGATTAAAAGCGATTCTTCTTCTAAAATGATTTCTGCTTTTTTTACAGAAATTTCTTTAGTGAAAGACAAGCTGATATTTTCTTCTGAAGTTACACATATTGCTTGCAATTCAGGGGTTGAAAAATCTCCCTCTAGCATTTGAAGTCCTTCTATAGACGTCTTACAACCGAGCGGGGTTATGCTGACTATTACCGTGGCAGTAAGCAGGCCCGCAGGCACAAGAGTCTTTAGAAGTAAACCTTTAAAAATACTTTTCATCTTAATAAAACCTCCATAATATATTGGTATACATTTTTTTATTTTCCCTTATTTTTTTTATTGATTTTTTACTTTGATTCTGATAATTTTTTGTTAGCATGAAAAAATTTTTTTTTATCGTCACTTTTATACTTTTCCTTTCTGCCTGTAATTCCATAAAGACAGTTTCCTATGATATTGATTTTGAAAATCAGGAAATGCAAAAAGAAAAAGAGGCTGTGCTTGTTACAATTCTTCAGATTTCAGATTTTCACAGCAATGATTTTGGAGAGGGGGAAGAAAAGCTTTTGAAAAAAATTCAAGAAGCAGATCCTGATTTGATTCTTTTTACAGGTGATTTTTTTGATTTTGAAATTAGCGACGAAAAGATTTTAAAAAATGTAAAAAGTTTGCTTGAAGGAATAAAGGAAATCCCCTTTTTTTATGTCTCAGGTAACCATGAATTTTATAGGGGCCATAGCGATGATTACGCTTTTTTAATTGAAGACTATGGTGGGCAAATTTTAAATGATAAAAGCCTGATTTTTAATCTTAGTAAAGGAAGCCTTGTTCTAGCAGGGGTTGCAGATCCGTTTTTTGACCTAAGTCCCCTTGAAAGGAGGACAAGCGGTATTGATAATCAGGCAGCTTACAAGGCACGGCTTGAAAAGGTCAGTAGCGAAAGCCTTGCTTTAAAAGAAAAGGTATTGAAAGATAAAAAAACATACCTCTGTTCTATTCTTCTTGCCCACAGACCTGAGTATGCTGACTTTTATGACACATTGAACTTTGACCTTATCTTTTGTGGTCATGCTCACGGGGGCCAGTGGCGGTTTCCTCCCCTAGTGAACGGTCTTTATGCCCCAGGTCAGGGGCTTTTTCCAAAGTATGCAGGTGGAAAATATACTCTTGCTAAGGGACACGTTGAAATAGTTAGCAGGGGACTTTCTTACCAAAATCCGAGGATACCGCGAATTTTTAATCCCCCCGAATTGGTGAAAGTCCGCCTGATTTTTACAGGGAGCCGCTAGTGTGCCGATGCAAAAGATTTAAGCCCTTTGCGCAAGGAAAAAGTTAAGAGACAGATGAAAAGTATTAAAACAAATGAAAGGGCGTTGATTACAGGGCTCACACCAAATCTAATCATACCATAAATATATATTGGCAGAGTTGTAGAACCTGGTCCGCTGACTAAAGATGTTATTACATAGTCTTCAAGTGACATTGTAACGCTCATCATAAAACCTGACAGAATTCCTGGTATGATTGCAGGAATTATTACCTTAGTAAGGGTTTCCCTTTCGTTTGCCCCTAAGTCGTGGCTGGCTTCAATTATAGAATAATCAAATTCGTCTATACGGGCACTTACCATTAAAAACACAAAGGGCAAACAAAAAGTTGTGTGGGCAATAAAAATACTTAACATTCCAAGCGAAAGTTTTATCCCGCTAAAGAAAATCAGCATGGAAACACCCATTATAACTTCTGGCAAAACCATAGGCAAAAAGCTAACTGTGCGGATATAGGATTTTCCGAAGAACTTATACCAGGTAATTCCAATAGAAGCTAAGGTTCCAAGTATTGTAGAAACAAGCCCTGATGTAAGCGCTATTATAAGGCTTTTCAATAGGGCTGCCCATAAGTCCCCTGAGTTTAATATCAGTTGCTCGTACCAGATAAAAGAAAGGCCTGTAAAATTTGTATCCTTTGACTTATTAAATGAAAAGAATACAATCACAAAGAGGGGTATAAACAAAAACAGCAGGGCCAAGGCCAAGACTGAATTTGAAAAGCCTATGTGGGGAGCTTTTTTTATCCAACTGCGACGGGCGTGTTTGTTTGCTTCTGAAAGTTTTTTCTTTTTATTGAGAAGCAGAATTTGCATGGGGTTTCCAAAATTCATTTTTTGCCTCCCTGAGCATCTTTTTT
>CAJOQA010000360.1 GCA_905236465.1 uncultured Treponema sp. | reverse complement strand
TTTTCAAAGTAGGCATCAACATCGTCATTCAAAGGAATGATTTCGTAATCTGTTTTTCCTTTTTCTGCTACAGGTTTTTCTTTCTTTGTAATCTGATTTCCTTTTTCATCAGTCTGCGCAGTTTCCACAGTAACTTTTGTATAGCCAAAGAAAGAGTTATCTAAAACTTTTGATTCAACAATATAATCGCCTTGTGTATAAACTTTGTCTTTGTTGAATTCAGTGTAAGCCTTCATAATAAGGTTGATACATTCATCATTAAGGTCTACGCGTTTGTTGCCAATATTTTTACGGCGTTTTTCAAAACACCTGCTTGCATCAAGGAGCTGAACTTTTCCACCGCGAGCCATATTCTTGCCTTTTGTAATAAGCCAGATATATGTAGAAATGCCTGTGTTGTAAAAAAGGTCTGTTGGCAGCTGAATAATTGCTTCAACTAAATCCTGTTCAAGAACATAGCGGCGGATTTCGCTTGCTCCGCTTCCTGCGTCCCCTGTAAACAAAGAAGAACCGTTCTGAATGATTGCCATTCTTCCGCTTCCTTCCTTAAGCTTTTTTATACCGTTCATCATAAAAAGCATCTGTCCGTCACTAATTGCAGGAAGCCCAGCTCCAAAGCGTCCGTCCCAGCCTTTTTTTGCCTCTGTCTTTACTTCACTTTCTTCTCGTTTCCAGTCAATTCCAAAAGGCGGGTTAGAAATAATATAGTCAAAATCATAACCTTCAAACTTGTCATCGCTTAAAGTGTCTCCGTACATCATGCCGTTTGCGTTACCGCCTTTAATAAGCATATCAGCTTTTGCAATAGCATAAGTTTCAGGGTTGAATTCCTGTCCAAAACAAGTAAGGGTTGCATCTTTAGAAATATCTTTAAGCCGTTCATCAAGACAACCTAGCATCTGGCTTGTACCCATTGCCATATCGTAAGCAGTTTTTGTACAGCCGTTTTTCTTGATTTCTTCTTTTTCAGGACTCACAAGAAGTTCTGTCATAAGGTAGATAATGTCGCGGCTTGTAAAGTGTGCTCCAGCCTGCTCATCATAGCTTTCAGAGAATTTTCGGATAAGCTCTTCAAAAATGTATCCCATATCTGCGCTTGTGATTTTTTTAGGATCCATATCAGCCTTTTTCTTAGAAAACTCGTCGATTGTGGCATAAAGAACACCGCCTTTAATCATTGTCTTTATCTGGTCAGCAAACTTAAAGTTTTCAAGAATATCTTTTATATTTGCAGAAAATCCTTTTAAGTAATCTTCAAAGTTAGAATCAATATTTTCGCTATCCGCCTGAAGTTTTGCAAAATCAAACTTGCTGGTGTTATAAAAAGCATAACCGCTGGTCTTGCAAAGAATACCTTCTCGTGCCACCCCGTCAATTTTTTGAGAATCAAGTTTTTCTGCCATCTTAACAACAGCATCTTTTGTATCTTTAAGAGCATCATCAAAGCGTTTGAGAACAGTCATTGGAAGAATTACTTTTCCATATTCATGCGGCTTAAAAAGTCCCACAAGATGAGTTGCACATTCCCAAATAAGATTAGCCTTATCCTGAATATTTGAATTAGTTTGCTTTTGAAGTGATGACATTGACATAAGTTTTTTTGCTCCTGTGTCGTAGTATACTACGATTTTATGATATTGTATATAATTGTATGTGTTTAGCTTTTTCAAAGTTAAAACTCACCCTTAACCCTAGCATAAAGTTAAAAAAATCTGTATACTCTTAACCCTATGGAAAAAAACGATTCTGGGCTTGCTAGGGAAAATCTTGCGAGCCGTTTGGGCTTTATTTTAATCAGCGCAGGTTGTGCAATTGGCATTGGCAATGTTTGGAAATTCCCTTATTTGTGCGGGCAGAATGGGGGAGGGGCCTTTGTCCTGCTATATATTTTCTTTCTTGTTGTTTTAGGGATTCCTGTTATGACTATGGAATTTGCTATGGGACGGGCTGCTGGTAAAAGTCCGGTTCGCCTTTATCAGGCACTTGAAAAAAAAGCTAGCAAATGGCACCTGCACGGTTATGTAGCTTTTGCTGGAAATGTTCTTTTGATGATGTTCTATACAACAGTTGCTGCCTGGATGCTGATTTATTTTTTTAAGTTTGCATTAGGAAATTTCAGTAGTCTGGCCCCTGAAGCTGTTAAAAATGAATTTTCTTTAATGCTTAGTAACCCCCTGCTTTTAACCGGAGCTATGGCCTTTATTGTTGTATCCGGATTTTTTGTCTGCTCTCGGGGACTGCAAAATGGGCTTGAGCGGGTTACTAAAGTGATGATGCTTTCCCTCTTTGCAATTATGATTCTTTTGGCCCTAAACAGTATTTTTCTAAAGCGCGGAAGGGCAGGTCTTTCTTTTTACCTGATTCCCAGCATAGAAAGGGTAAAAAATATCGGTTTTCTTAAGGTTGTGACCGCCGCAATGAATCAGGCCTTTTTTACCCTAAGTTTGGGGGTTGGCGCAATGGCAATTTTTGGTAGCTACATAAACAAGGATCGTGCCCTCTTTGGTGAGGCCTTAAATGTTGCCGCTTTGGATACCTTTGTAGCATTGACCTCAGGACTTATAATATTTCCTGCCTGCTTTGCTTTTGGCATAGAAGCGGATGCAGGGCCAAGCCTTATCTTTATAACCCTTCCTAATATCTTTAATAAGATGTTTTTGGGCCGGCTTTGGGGTAGTCTCTTTTTTGTCTTTATGACTTTTGCCTCTTATAGCACTGTTTTAGCAGTTTTTGAAAATATTATGGCCTGCACAATGGAACTTACGCTCTGGTCTAGAAAAAAAACAGCTATTCTAGATGCCTTGCTTGTTTTCCTCTTATCCCTACCTTGTGCCTTAGGTTGGAGTTTACTTTCATTTATTGAGCCACTAGGAAAGGGAACCTCTTTCCTAGACCTTGAGGATTTTATTGTTAGCAACATTCTTTTGCCCTTAGGGTCTCTTGTCTTTGTTCTTTTTTGCGTGCTAAATAAGGGCTGGGGCTGGAAAAACTTTTGTTTAGAAGCAAATACAGGAAAGGGGCT
>CAJOQA010000359.1 GCA_905236465.1 uncultured Treponema sp. | reverse complement strand
TGGATTGGAATCTCTTCTACAGTGCGTGCCCAGTTCTACCGCTTTAAAGGGCAAGACTATGTAAATGCAAGCCGCACTCTTGGGGCAAAGGACAGCCGCCTGATATTCCGACACATACTGCCGGCATCGCTTGGCTTTATAATCACGGCTTCGGTCTTGAGCATACCAAGCGTGATTTTTTCTGAAGCAAGCCTGACATATCTTGGCATTGTGAACCTAGACTCAGATAAGATAACGAGCGTCGGCTCTATGCTGAACTCCGCAACCGCAGCCCTTTCTTCTTACCCACATACGGTTTTCTTTCCTGCGGCTTTTATTTCAATACTTTTGGTTTGCTTCAATGAGTTTGGTAACGGCTTACGCGATGCCTTTAATCCTTCGCTAAGGGGGGCAATGTAATGCCTACAGATTGTGAAATCAGCATAGAAAATCTACGGGTCTCTTTCCGCACAGACAAGGGAAAGTTACAGGCAATCAGGGGAATAAACCTAAAGTTACAAAAGGGAGAAACCCTTGCCATTGTTGGTGAAAGCGGGTCAGGTAAGTCTGTAACGGCAAAAGCCCTGCTTGGCATAGAAGCACCAAACGCAATAATTGAGGAAGGTTCAATACTATACAAAGATATAGACCTACTCAAATGCAGCGAAAAAGATTTTACTAAAATCCGCGGAAATAAAATCACAATGATTTTTCAAGACCCCCTTTCTTCCCTTGACCCAATAGTAAAAATTGGTCCGCAAATGACTGAGGCCAGTCTTTTAAACGGAAAAAGGAAGCAAAGGGAAGCGGCAACAGAAGAGAAAAAATTTCTTTCTAAGCAAAAAAAGGAAATGGAATCCTCAACTTTTCAAAAGCTAAAAAAAGAAATCAAGCTAGCTGAAAAAAAAGCAAAGGAAGCTGATTTTAATTTTGACTTTTCGTGCCTTGATGAAAAAAAGAAGCAGGAATTAAAAGACATTATTTGCAGGAAATTCCACAAGGTCACAAAAGAAGACGCCTACAATCAGGCTATAAAAATAATGGAAGAAGTTGGAATCCGCGATGCAGAAAAACGATTTAACCAGTATCCCTTTGAATTTTCTGGGGGAATGAGGCAGAGGATTGTAATTGCAATAGCTATTGCCGCAAACCCAGACATACTGATTTGCGATGAACCAACTACAGCCTTGGACGTAACCATTCAAGCTCAAATTTTGGACTTAATAAAAGAGCTAAAAGAAAAAAGAGGAATGAGTGTTATTTTTATAACCCACGACTTAGGTGTTGTCGCAAACATTGCAGACAGGGTTGCCGTAATGTATGCAGGCAAGATAGTTGAAGAGGGAACTGTAGACGACATCTTCTACAATCCCGCCCACCCCTACACATGGGCACTTCTTTCTTCTGTTCCGGATATGAAGGGCCACAAGAAACTTGAATCAATTCCTGGAAGTCCGCCAGACATGCACAATCCGCCAAAGGGAGATGCCTTTGCACCGCGTAACAAGTATGCTATGCAAATTGATTTTGAAGAAGAGCCGCCTATTTTTAAAATAAGCGAAAGCCATTACGCGGCTACATGGCTTTTACATCCCAATGCACCAAAAATTCAAATGCCACAGAGAGGAAACTGACTGTTATGAAAAAGTTTGAAAAATTTGAAAATTCTAAAAATGTAGAAGAAATGCTGATAGCTGAAATTGAAAAAAGCTATATTCCTGAACAAAAGGACATTGACCAGTTAGGTCTTACCATAAAGGGGGACTTAGTTACATTTAAAAGCTGGGCCCCTTTAGCGGACTCCGTAAGGCTTCTGCTTTATAAAAATCCCCCGCTAAATAGAGAGCAGGAGCCCGATGCAAGTTTTGAAATGTCAAGCGAAGATGGCAAGGGCTGGGACTGGAAGGGAATATGGGTATATACCCTTGAAAAAAAAGCTGACTTTAACTACTACTTATATGAGATTACAAATTTTGGAAAGACAGGTAGGGTTGCAGATATTTGGGCTTACGCCGCAAGCGGAGATTCAATTGCAAGTCAGATTGCAGACATAAACAGTCAGGACTTTTTACCAAAAGACTGGGAAGAAGATTACACTAATCCTTGGGGAAGTACCAGCACTGAACAAAAAAACTATAGCCAGGCCCTTATTTACGAAATGCACGTCCGCGATTGGGCTAAGGGGTTGAATCCAAACCTAACGGGAAACAGCGGTTGCTATGCGCAAGTAACCGCTGCTTTAAAAGAAGGAGCAGTTTTAAATGACTACTTAAAAAGCCTCTGCATAAGCCACGTTCAGCTTTTGCCAATTTTTGATCATGTGCAAAAGAATGCAGAAGATGATTATAACTGGGGCTACAATCCCTATAACTATAATGTGGTGGAAGGTCGCTACTGTCTTAAGGCAAAAGAAAAAGCTACAAGTCTTGAAGGAAATAAGGGCGTAAAAGAAGTGCGCGCTTTGATAAAGGGGTTTCATGATGCAGGCCTTGCTGTAAACATGGATGTGGTCTACAACCACACAAGCGGCACAGGGGAAGATTCCATTTACGACTTGACCGTTCCCTATTACTTTTACCGCTTTAACGAGGATGGTTCCTACAGCAACGGTAGCGGCTGTGGTAATGAAATTGCTAGCGGAAGAACTATGGTAAAAGCCTTTATAATAAAATCGCTGAAGCATTGGATGCAGGACTTTCACGTAAACGGTTTTCGCTTTGATCTGATGGGTTGCTTAGAAATGACAACCATGGAAGAAATTTATGCTGAGCTTTACAAAATAGACAAGAATGTAATGGTTTACGGAGAGCCGTGGACAGGAGGGCCTAGCCGCGTAGTAAAGGGTGCAAACATAACTAATGGGGGCAGCATAAAGGACTGCCCTGATGTGGCTTGCTTTGACAATGTTTTCCGTGATGCAATAAAAGGAGCCGAATTCGGAGGCTTTGCCCAAGGGCATGTGCAGGGCAAGTTTTCGGATGAAGCCATAGTCACGGCCCTTACGGGGTCAAAAGAAAAAGTCAGCAAAGTGGGCCAGTACCTAAACTATGTAGAATGTCATGACAACTACACTCTTTTTGACAAGCTTGCAATTTCATCTTTAGGGCTAACATCTTTTTCTGGTGACTTATATGAAGCCTGTAGGGATAAAATAGAAGAAATAAAAAAGCAGGATATTCTTGCGGCCGCCTATATCATCTTGGCACAAGGAACGCCTTTCTTAAACGGGGGGCAAGAATTTATGAGAAGCAAAAGAGGGGATGAAAACTCATACATAAGCGGAGATGATGTTAATGCTATTAACCTGAACTTGATAAAGAAAAACGCTGACTTGCTGCAAAGCTACAGGGGACTGCTTGCCCTTAGGAAAGTCTATTCAAAATATTTTGGCTGTAACCCTGACGCAAAAGCAGAAACCGTAAAAGAAGGAATTACACAGTATACGACAGGTCCCTTTACTGTAATCTTTAACGCAACAAATTCGGATTATACCTATTGCGCAGACAGTCCCTTCTTTCACTTTGCAGTAAAGGATCTGTTACCACAGCAAAATAATCCCGTGGCAGATACATGGGTAGTAGCGGCAAAAAGCTTTGAGGTGTTTTATTCGGGCAGATAATTTTCAAGACTTTAAGAAAGGAAATACATATGAGGTTCTTTACGAATTTTAAGATAGTAGTTTTTATTTCTTTATTTACTTCAATTTTTCTAACAAAAATTTTTGCAAACGGGCAAAAGTTCTATGAAGAAGGCTCAAAGTCATACGACAGCGGAGATTATGAAAGAGGCCTGCTTTATTTAAGGAAAGCCGCAGAAGAAGAAAATGTTCCCGCAATAGAAAAACTTGCAGAAATTTATTTAAACAATTATATGGATTCAGGCTTTTACGCGGAAAATGAATTGCAGGACGGAATAAAATTGCTAGAAAAAGCTTCCAACCTTGGGTCTGCTTATGCCATGGAAACACTGGGCTTTATATACACAAGTCTTTTTGGTGATTATGAAAGCAGTATTTTCTGGTATGAAAAGGCCTGTGAAAGAGGTTATCCTTCCGCTTATAAAAGTTTAGGAGACTTATACTATTACAGCTACAATGAAGATTTCCCGCATGACTATAAGAAAGCATTTGAATTGTATTCTAAGGGAGCAGAATTAGGAGATGCCTCCTGCTTATATATGCTTGCAAGTTTTTATGGAATAAAATCTCCTGACAGTGAAATTTGGCAAGACTTAAAAGTTGTAGCCCGCGATGACGATAAAGCTTACAGCCTGTTCAAAGAAGCCATTGATAAGAAAAATTTTTTTGCTACCCACGATGACTCCAATGCCTTGCTTTGCTTAGGCATGTATTGGGAGTTTGCATTAGGAAGCAATTCCATAGATGCTAAAAAAGCTTGTGAATACTACACAAAGGCTGTTGAAGCTTGGGATCAAAATTCTCTGGCTCTATTTCATTTAGCAAATTGTTACGACAGGGGCTTTGGCATTAGTCAAGACTATAAAACAGCTATGAACCTTTATAAGAAAAGCCTAAAATACAAAAAAAAGCCCCATCCATCATCAGCTGAAGGGAAAAGTAAATACAGGCTTGCACAATTGTATTACACAGGTATAGCCGGTATAAAAGATATAGGCGAAGCTAAAAAACTGCTGGAAGAACAAATAAAAAGTTTTCCAGACTCAGCCCTACAAGAAAAGGATTTTTTCAATAAATACTTTTTAGGAAGGCATGTGGGTGCGGAACTAAAAGAATGGCATAAAAAGCTCTATGACTTTGGAATTCCAAGCATAAGTATGTTTGTTGACACACCTAAAGGATTAGCTTGCAGAGAAAAACCTTCCATCGATTCAAAGGTATTGACTGTAATTCCAGACAAAAGTGCTATCAGAATAATTGATGTTGGAGAAACAGTTACCATAAAGGATGTTACTGCTCCTTGGGTAAAGGTTCGTATTCCGATTTATGAAGCTGTTAAAATTAATAGCTACGTAGGTTGGGTTTTCGCTGATAACTTACTAGAAGAATTACCTGTAAATAAAGGCGATATAAGCTTTCTCAATAAAGATGGCATGGATTTTTACGAGGTTGAAAAATATGCTCTAAGCGGAAATTCAAAAGCCCAGTATAAGTTGGCAGAGTATTATAAGTTAGGTCTTGGGGTGAAAAAAGATTTTTCTGCAGCTGAAAAATGGTATAAACTTGCAGCAGAACAGGACGAACCTATGGCCAGCCTGCAGTTAGCCTGTATGAAAAAAGATTATAAAGAATGGCTTTTAAAAGCTAAACAACAAGGTGCCTATTGGGGGAATGATTTTTGGGATTCACTTGCAGAAGATATTTTAGCAACCTATATTCCTGCTACTGCTTATATCCCTGCGAACATAGATGAAAAAGAATGTTTTACCTATGGTATGATGCTTCTCTGCAAAAGAAAAGCAAATGAAGAAGTTTATTATTCAGATATAATTCCTTACTTTATGGAAGCTTACAGAAAGGGTAACAAAGATGCAATGCTATACCTTGGTAACATCTATGAAGAAATGGAATCTTATGCAGAAGCTGAAAAATGGTATAACAAGGCTGCGTTATCAGGCAGATCAAAATCAGACGAACTGTATAATAAATGGCTGACATGGGAAAAATTAATAATCAGTGATGAAAAAAATTTTCCTAAATTTCTTGACGAATATTTTGAAATCCGCTAATCATCAGCTTTTAACATTGTCAAATTGCAGTGGACACATTCAGAATGGTCATCACTATGAAAGTGAAGACCATTCCTTCACACCACTTCTAAAACGCTATTCCCAAAAGTCCTTCTTTTACCATTATACTGTGCAGCTTGCCATTTTGCAAAACTATTAATTCTACATCCGCTTTATTTTCTTTTTGTTCGCCAGTGTGCAAGTCATATCTAAAAAAATCGCTTGTTTGGCTTTCAAGTGGATATCCATCATAAAAAAGAAGAATATCTCCTTTTTTTAACCCGACTTTTGAAGCTTGCCCTGAAGGTATAACGTCATATACCTGCAAGCCTGCACTTTGTCCGTTTACAAGCCGCTTAGCCATAAATTCAAATGCAAGATTAACAACTTTTTGAATATCGCTTTCACTACAAATATTATGCTTACCAAGTTTTTTATAAATACGGACATCTGTAAGAATTCCTAAACTTGTATATTCAAAAGAATACTGCCTGTCTATATCAAGTAATTGCTCAAGTAAAGAATCTTTTTTAGCATTCCCTATTGAAGAATAATACATGTATAGATTTTCCATAAAATTAATTTTCCCTGCCTCATCAAAAGAAGAAAAGTTAATCTCATTTATAAGATTTTCTATGAAGCTAGAGTCCCCTTTTAAAATGCTATTCATCATTTGGCTGAAAAGCCTTGATTTATCCAGCCTGAGCAGAATTTTTTGCGTGTTAGAAAAATCTTTATACATATATTCGATGCAATCTAGATAATAGTCAAAACCTCCTATATGAAGTTGAGTCATATTGGAAATATCGCTAAAAATATTTGAAATGCCATCCGCATACTTTGCAGTATCTTGAATCAAATAGTTTTTAAAAGATTTTAAAAACCAAGAAACAGTTTCTTTTATTTCTTCAAAAGAAGAGTCCAAAGCAAGAGAACTTCTATAATAATCAAACATGTCTTTAAGCTCTTCAAAAGAATATTCACTCTCATCTTTCAACAAAGCTTTGAAAATACTTTTCTTTTTTTCTAGAGACAGATTATCACCATCGTCTAGTTTGCGAAGTTTTATATACAGGGTATCAGCATATTCTTCTAACATTTTATCATAAAAAGTTTGGGCAAGTTCTTTATGGCCAATCCTACGATAATACTGATAAAGCTTATTTAGTGGCTCAGGAGAATTGTGAACCTTAGCCATATAGTTTTCAATATGAAACTTATAGACTTTTAAAGCTTCTTCATCTTTAGAAACCATATTCCAAAAATTATTTGCAAAAGCGATATTCCAACTATTATCCAAGTGGATTTCGTCAGCTACAGAATTTATACTTTTACCCTTCTTAAAATTTTTCTCTACAACTGAACTTATGATATCAAAATAATAAGAATCCAAAGCCTTTTGATTGTCAGCCTGAATATCCAATATAAGTTCCCTATTTGATTTTTTATTTTGCTCTTCTAGTTCTTC
>CAJOQA010000358.1 GCA_905236465.1 uncultured Treponema sp. | reverse complement strand
CATCTTTAGGCTCCTCTTATAATCAGAAATTTAGTCACCCATATAAGGGCGGTGTAGAGTGCAAAAATCACCAAGAAAAGAATAATTCTTTTTTTGTAGTGTTTTTCAAAGGTTGTTATAATTTCACTAAGATCTGGAATTCGTGGAATTTCTGGAATAAAAGTCTGTGCAAGTTCTATACTTGCGTAAATGTAGTTTATGTATTTGTATTCATCTGTAACAAAATCTGCGATTCCCTTTGAAATACTGCGTTTTTTCAAAATTGCAGCAGTGATTTTTCTTGTCGTCCTTCCGTATTTTTTTAGATAAATTACTGTGCGTATAATTGTATAAACAAAGACCAGAGAGAATATTGTTATTGCAGTATATTTTGATTCAGTATTTCCAAATGGTTTTATCACCAGTACGGCACAGCCAAGAGCATTTGCCAAAAACGTCCAGATTGCATTCAGAATCATGGAAAAAAGAATTAGATTCAGCTTTTCGTCAATTTTCTGATAGCAGGATTCATACATTTTTTCTTCTATTTTTTTTTCGATTTTCGGAAGCACGTATTTTGATACCTCGCGGAAAACAATCAGAATCACGGAAAGGTCATCAATCAAGCCTATTCCAGGAATGGAATCGGGGATTACATCTGCAGGAAGCACCATATATAAAAGTGCTCCAATAATCGTGATTTTTAGTCTGAGCGGAACTTCCGGCGACTTGAATTTTTCCCAGAGAAACTGAACTTTATCCCACGCTTTTTTTATAACTCCGCGTTTCATCAAAGGAAGCTTTTCTTCTATTTCTGAAGCGGCTTTTGGCAGAGAATCCGTGTCGGCGGCATTCTGCCCAAGCTCCTGCGAGCGTGCGAGGGCTTTTTTAGAGATTGTCCTCTGGTTTCCTTCTTTGTGAAAAACCGTTTTTTGTGAAGTCTGACTCTTATCCTTTTGCTTCATAGTGATAATATAACGAAGTTTTCAGGATTTTTCAAAAATTGATTTGTATGTTTGTCTCTGGTTCGGCAATTTCCCACCGCCCCGTTTTGTTCGAGCCGAGCCTTTTGATTCTGCCGTCTGCCACGAGCGTTTGAAGAGCGCGCGTTACCGTGGCACGTGAAATACCAAGAAGTGCGGAAAGCTCTTCCTTTGTCTGCGAGGAATCCTGGGCGAGCGCGGTAAAAACCAAGTCTTCTGACTTTGAACGCACCGTCTTTTTTTTACGTGAGTCTGCCCGTTTTCCTGCAAGCATTGCACCGTCATAGCCGAGGCTTTCATATTTTTGAGAAGGCTCTCCTATAGTCTTTGCACCGTAAGTTTTGATTTCATACGCCGCTGACTGCTTTTCTTTTATGAGAATCCGGGCTTCTTGTATGCGCTCTCCAAGCTTTTGCACCAGCGCGGACTTTTTTTCGGCGGAAATACGGCGGAGAGGACTCAGAAATTTTTTGTACCACACCTGTATGTCTTTTAGCGCAGAAAAATCAATGAATGGCGCGAGCTTTTCCATAGGAAGTGCCTTGAACTGCTTAGCCTGCGTTTCTTCAAAAGGCTTTGAAGCGATTCTGAACGATGAGGTCTGATCAATTTCAAAATCAAGCTTGTTCAAAAACATTGATTTTCCGGAGTCATACACCGGCGCAACGCCAATCCATTCCAGAGTATCTGAATTGCGAAGGAAGCTTATGTTAAACGAATGGCGGTCCTCGTTTGCAATTATAAAATCCAGAAGGAAGATTTTGAGCAGGTCAGTTTCCGCATTGGGAATGCCCAAAAGATTACACCGCTCCACAAGCTTTGAGAATTCGTATTTCACGCCACCTTTCAGCGGAATGTCCTGATAAACAGAATCAAGCGGAATCATTTCTGTGCTTTCATCGGCGATGTCTGGGCAGAGGCAATAGTAATTTTCTTCCCGGATTTCCAGAGTGTATGGAGTGTGGGCAATTCCCAGTCGGCGGCATATTTCTGTGGCAAGAACTTCGTTTAAAGGCTCCTGCTGCTCTGTTCCAGTTCCCGCCTTTTCAAGATAATTTATGCCGTTTTTGCGAACCCAGCGTTTGGGAAGCTCTCCTCCTGTGGTGTTGTCCGGCGAGCGCGATGAGGAATTTTTGTTGAGTGCCTTTGAACTTGTCATAAGGCGAAGCCCGATTGCGCTGTCATATTCGTTGGTGAAAAAATTTATGTCATCCCACCAGATTTTTCCCATTTCTGAAAGCGGGCACACCCAGTATTGGTCTGAAAGGCTAAGGTAAAAGCTTTTTTTTGCAAGCTCCTCCGCGGAATGGATCTCCAGCTCTGAAAGCATTTCCTTAAAGCTTTTCCGCGTGTAGGGAATTATGCGGTTGTTAAAAAAATCCTCAAGCTTCTGGGTAAGACCATATTCGTTTTCTGAAGAAGGCTTTCCGTCCGTAAAAAGATGAGGCGGAAGGTGTAGCACATTGAACACCTTCACAAAAGTGATGTAATGCGCATCATCTTCTGTGTATTGGAGAATCGGGATATTCTTTTTGTACAGAACGAAGTTCATTGTCTGCTCCATAAAAAAATGAGCCTATAACCTCTTGTATTATCGGCTCATTTTTCAAAAAAGTCAAGAGTTTTTATAAATATCGGCTCAGAATATTGTTTTATCGGCTCATTTAATTAAAATTTGCGAACATAATGCTCTTATCGGCTCATTTTTTT
>CAJOQA010000357.1 GCA_905236465.1 uncultured Treponema sp. | reverse complement strand
TGATTTTGGGCGTGCTGATTTTCAAGCGAAAATTCATTCTCAACGACGAAAAAGTGGAAGAAATCACGAAAGAATTGAAGAATCGAAGAAATTAAACATTGCAATGAACAGTGCTTCTCGGCTACCCGAAGAGCGAATACTTGAAGTGCGCGGTGTGCCGAGTTGTGTAAGGCTGTTTGTATGTTCCGATTAAAGGGACGCACTTAAAATCGAGCGAAAAAGATAATTCCTTATAAAAGTGCGATTTGTGCTTTTAGGGCATCTTCCGTCATACCGAGTTTTAAGGCGGCATCTTTTAGAGAGAGCAATCCCGACTTTATGAGGTCAATGTAAGCAAGGAGTTTGCCTTCCTTTCTGCCTTCTTTTCTGCCTTCTTTTCTGCCTTCTTGTCGCACATCTTCCATAATTTTGCACATTTTCGCTACCCCCTTATCATCTTGTTTATAGTATTTCGTTCTTTCCGCCAAAAGCGCATAATGCATTTTATCAGGATTCTTGCACGCAAAATCCTGCATCAGTTTTCCCAGTGCCGTGTCGTCTTTGTTCGCTCCATTGACATAGATGATGTGCGCACCGTCGGCAAAAATGTCGTGATTTTCCTGTACGGTGCGTTCGATTGTGTATAGCGGAAGCCCTTTTTTCAACACATCGTGTTCGGTGATGAAAATCACATAGGTTTCGGGCAACTCATCAAAGTCCATGCTCGCAAGCAGGAAATTGGTGTCCAAAACTGCGCTGTAATACCGCGCCCGCTTTTCGCACGCACCATCGTCAGAACGCTGCACCTCGATGTTGTATAATTTTCCGCTATCATCCTGTGCCTTTATGTCAAGGCGGACGGAGCGACCGCGCAAATTCTTGACGGAAACTTGTCCTTTGGACTCAATGACCGTCAAATCAGTACGGTTCAGAATGATGCGCAACAGCAACGCCGTCGATTCCTTGTCGTCCTCAAAGACTTTTGACATGAAATCATCGTCGAACAGACAGAATTCTTGAATTTTTGCGATGAGTTCCTGTCGTTTGCATTCTGAACCATTTTTCATATTCTTATTATATCACATTTTCCGAAATCTCGCTATAATCTCGCAAAATAAACATAAAAATCCCAAATTTTTCTCCAAAAACACTTGACAAGATTATACGGGGGAAGGGGAATACATTTTGGCTATTTTGTCAATATGTTTATGGAGTTTTTTATGGGAAATGAGGTGGCAATAAAAGCTTTTGGTGCAGTTCTCGAACATCCAGAATTGGTAAAGGAAGCTTTCGGCTGTGTGTCGGGACTGATAACGCAGCGCGTTGGAGCGGATAAAGAAATCACACTTAAAAAGACAGAAATACTGCCCGAAGTGTGGAAAGAGCAGAATCGCCATGAAGAGGTCATGTTCTCCGAGCAGAGGAAGCTGCTGGAAAAATTCATCGATGCGAGTATGCAGAAATTCAACAGCAAAGTTGATTCTTTGAAGAACCAGCAGCAGTCATTCGATGAATTTTATCACAAGGAACTTGATTTGCTTGTGGCACACATTGCCCAGCTGGAAGACGAGCGGACGGACGCTGCGGGCGACAAAGCGCAATACCTGCGGCTTTCCGAAGAGATAACGAAGCTGGAGGATGCAAAGCTGGAACTCAAGCGCGAATATACGAAAAACTCGCAGTATCTGACCGATGCAATAAAGGTGCTGGAAGTTGAAATGCAGTTTTCGCAGCCGATGGAACAGTTAGGGCAGGTACAACTTCCATATCAGAAAAATATGCTGCTTGGAGAATTTTAATCTATGACTTTTACCGAATTTCTTGAAGATGTCGCTGAATTTTGCATAAAAGCGTTGAAAATCGCTGGTATTATCATTCTGGTACTTGTCGTATGTTTTATCGCCTATAAAATCATATCATCAATCATAAAAAAGAAGCGTCTGCAAAAGACAATAGCAGACATCGCGCAGATTTGCAGTTTATTGCATCGTTGCCAGCGGGTAGCGTTGAAATCTACAACTCAAACCGTGCAAATGTATTACGGCAGTTTGACTTGCTCGTGCAGTCAGCGGCGCAGGAACTTGCGCAGCGAAAACAAGCGGCACTTGATAAAATTCAAGCAGACCGCGCAAAGGCGGTGGCAAGTGATGAGCAGACCGAAAGACAGAAAAGGTTTCCCGCGCTGTAAAGGAGCTGGATAAGTTGGTCGGTATATTGCAGGACAGCGTTGACAAAACCGGCATGCTGGAACGCGCGGACTTGCGCGCCATGACTGGCTACCTCGACACGATAGAAAATAATGTGGCATCAATCGCACCAAATGACAAAAACAATCTTGTTCGCATACAAACCTTGACGCTTGCGATGTTCAAACGCGCGAAAAAACTCAAAGATGTGAAAGAAAACGCGGATTTGGTAAAGGGGGCGCTTGCAAAAGTGTGTAGAGGAAGGTAGCTGCCACCATCGCACTATAATGCCGCGCGCAAGGCGCCCGGGTGAGATATTGACAAGAGCTTTTTTCAAGAAAAATATAAAAAGAAATTTTTGGCAGAAGGTGCAGAAATGAGCTATAAAGGAGTAATCATTGATGTGAAAGCGGAAACAAAGTCGATTAGTTTCTGCATATCAGGAATAACGAAGGAGGCGCAGCCGTATTACACACCTGAAAATGGATTCCACGGCGGGAACGGAACTTATCGGGTTGGTTATACAGAAGTAGAGCGTTACCTGTATCTCATCGTAAAGATAAAAGGACATCCTCACGCTTTTGTCGATGTGCGCAAGCGTTCGCTCGTCTTGAATAATCGACAAAATGTTACGGATGCCTTTGTCAGTGAGCTAAAAAAGAATCTGAAAGGAAAAAGTGTTTCTATAAAAGAAACAACTGAAGGCGAGTTCACTTTGTTAAACGACTCTATTTTGGCTCTTGAATCTGCACAGGATGTTTCACTTTATGATGCGCTCAAAGTGCGTCTTAAACCATTGCGCTTTGAAGCAAAAGAGTTGGAAGGGAACAACGTCTTTACAAAGGAATTAAGTGGTGTGAAAGTTTACGTTTGGGGAGAGGCGGAGTATGCACAGATAGGTTTTTACAGTGAATTTTTATACCTAAAACCACTCAATACGAAATTGAAAGGGAATCTCAATGAGATAAAAGCGGAATATTCTTTGGCGGATGAAGTTTCGGAGGATGGAAACTGGATGTACATAGATTTTCCCGAAGGCAGTGGCGTGGACTATTGGACTAAAGTTGAGAACGCAGCGAAAAAATTGCTGGATATGGTACGGTAAAATGCAGAACGAGATTATCGTGAGAAAATATGCTGAATTGCCTGCATTTTGGTGTTCTCCAACATTTCTTCTGTGACGAGCGCTACTTCAAAAATAGCTGGTGCAGAGACATTGATTGCATTCTTGCAGAAG
>CAJOQA010000356.1 GCA_905236465.1 uncultured Treponema sp. | reverse complement strand
GGTATAACAGCACCGTTATACTTTTGCTTAATCCACTGCTGAACATCATCACTTAAAAGAACATTTACTAACTTTTGAATGTTGGGATCATTAGCACGGCTTGCCTTAGTTGTAATGATGTTACCATAAGGGCTATCAGCGGCCTCTTGTGCTAAAACATTTGTCTTTATCCCAGACTCCAACACCTTGTTTGTGTTTGTTACATAAAGGTCATAGTCAGCACGGGTTGGAATAACCTGTGCTGAGTTAATCTCAATAATTTTTATCGGTCTGATATAATCTGTAATGTCATCAAGGTTGGAATCTAAAGCACTTAGGGAATCTTCGCTAAGTTTTATGTAGCCCAAGTCATTAAGAAGTTTTAGTCCGCGGTATTCATTTGTTCCATCATCAGGAACCGCAATTATAAATTTCTCAGGTACTTCATCAAGCGACTTGTACTTATCTGAATAAAGTGAAATGGGTTCCACATGGATTGGAGCTACACTTACCAAATCCCAACCGTTCTGTGTGTTTACAGAATCTAGATAGGGCTTGTGCTGAAAATAGTTAAAATCTGCTTCACCATTGAAAACCTTTTCATTTCCAAGATTGTCAGAAGCATCAGAAATAATATGAACTTTTATTCCTTCTTTAAGCAATGCAGGTCCGGCATATTCAATTATTTCCTGATGAGGAACAAGGTCTACCACAGCCTTTAGGGTAACAATATCTCCGTCTTTTTTGCAGCAGTCAGCTTCAGCTTTGCAGCAGTCTGCTGTTTCAGCTTTATTTTTTTTGCTACAAGAAACAAAAGATAATGTTAGAGCTGTAATTGCCAAAATCGAATAGATAAATGTTTTTTTCATAGATATACTCCTTTTATATATTTTCAAGCCTATATAAGGGCTCTTACTTTTAAGATTCTATTTGAAGCAAAATTTCCTGCCCATTGAACCAATTGAACTATTATGACAAGCACGTAGATACAGGCAAAGAGCTTGTCGTGCTGGAACCTCTGGTAGCCGTAGCGAACAGCTATGTCACCTATTCCTCCGGCACCAAACATACCTGCAAGGGCAGTCATGGAAAGGACCGCAACCACAGTCAGGGTAAAACCACGCACCAAAGAAGGCAGGGTTTCTGGCAGAAGGACAAGGAAGATAATCTGAAAGTTAGTACTTCCAATAGACTTCGCAGCTTCAATCTTTCCCTTGCCTATTTCAAGGATTGAACTTTCTACTATGCGGGCATACATGGGTATGCAACTCGCAGCTATTGCTATGATACAGGGATTTGCCCCGTAACTCTTACCAAAAAGAAGCCTAGCTAAAGGAATCAGCATGATAATCATTACCATTTGGGGCAAGGACCGTAAGGTGTTGATAAACCAACCGATTACAGTGTAAAGTCCCTTTATAGGATAAAGCCCATCTGGACTTGTAACTGTCAAAAGGATTCCCAAGGCAAGACCAAAAATCAAAACTATCAGGCTTGCAAGACCTGTCATATAAAAAGTATCAAAAATAGAGGGCCATAGCTTAGACCATATCGCAGCTGAAAAAGAAGAAGTTAAGACTGCCCACAAGGAATTGTCCATTAAACTCATATTTACCTCCCTATCAGGATTCAAAAAAATCAGATTGCATACATTCCAGTTTTGTACATCTGGTCGTAGCTATTCAGGCGGAAGAAAACCTTTGCAAAAAGCTCACCAGTCCGGCTTTCAGGATTGTTGAAGATTGAATGAACATCACCCTCTTCTACAATCTTCCCCTGCTCCAAAACAGCCATCCGCTCGCAGGAATATTTAATCGCCTCAAGCTCGTGGGTAATCATCAAGATTGTAATTCCCCGCTTCTTGTTTATAGTCTTAAGCAAATCCAAAATCTGCAAAGTTGTTTGAGGATCCAAAGCAGATGTAGCTTCATCACTTAAAAGAAGATCAGGATTATTTATAAGGGCACGGGCAATACCCACCCTCTGCTTCTGGCCACCGCTAAGTCCGCCAGGATACGCATCCAACTTGTCGCTAAGCCCTACTAAATCAGCAACCTCCTCCACCCTTTCGCGGATTTGGCTCCTTTTTACCCCCGCAACCAAAAGAGGATATGCTATATTTTTGTATACTGTTTTTGATTCAAAGAGGTTAAAGGTCTGGAAAATCATTCCGATTTTGCTTCTTTCAAACCGCAGCTGCTTTTTGCTTAAGGAAAGAACATCAAGCCCGCCGATTGTTATGCTACCGCTGTCAGGATTCTCCAACCTGTTAATGCAACGGGCCAATGTAGACTTTCCGGCTCCGGAAAAACCGATTATGCCAAAGATTTCTCCCTTAGCAACAGAAAGGTCTATTCCTCGCAAAACGGGCAAAGCCTGTCCATGGGGGTAGTATGTTTTATAAAGATTTGAAATCTGAACGTATGCCATATTCACACTCCTAAAAGGGGTCACCCCCGTTGCTTAGGTGTGATAATACAACTATTTTCCTAGTACTTCAATAGGTTTTATAATACTAGTTTTCTATGTTAGGGTATAGGTAAAGGTTATAAATTTAGCGTAGGGTAACAAAATAAGCGGGCAGTATAAGAACTTACCCGCTTCAGTCTAGGATTTTCCTTTAGTTCCAATTACCTTCTATGGCGATAATCGGCATGACCGCAGTTATAACATTTGTAGTAACTATCCGCATCAGAAACAAATTCTGAGCATGAACAGCCATCGCATTTTGCCTTGTAATGAATATTACCCTTTTTACGAGCATACACAGTACCAGCAGTAATAAATGCAAGCACTAATATAACAGTAATAATGGTCATCTTCTTTTTCATGGGAAACCCCCAAAAGTGGATTGCAATCTCCATACGGAAATTGTAGCGACTTTTTTTATGACTGTTTAAAGTTTATATGCAAATATATAGGTTGTCAAGTTTTTTTTTCAGAATTCCCCTGTCAAAGGCACAGGGAAACAGCTCTCAAAGTCGGTTCATAAAGCAACAGATTACATTATTATACTTGCTACTAAAAACTCTACAGACAAATATTCAATTCAATAACACACGTCTCTTCTTTTTGGGTTCACGTTGAGGCTTTACCTTTGCTGATTTTCCCACACCACCAACAAAAAAGCAATAAAATACATTGACATATTTATCTATCTAATTTATCATTATATATACAGATATTTTTGGAGGTTATATGTACGATACTCTTACTGCAACAAAAATGATAAATGCCTTTGTTCCTATTAGTCGCTTTAACAAAGGGGAAGCTGGTAAAATCATAGAAGAAGTAAAACAAGAAGGCATTAGAGTTGTCGTCAAAAACAACACACCTGTATGTGTAATGATCAGGGTTGAAGATTATGACCGTCTTGTAGAAGGCTCAAACAAGATTATCAATCCTCCGCAAACCGCAGAGCAAGAACGGCGGCGCAAGGAATTCATAGAAAGAATCCGCAAAAACGCAACACCCCCCACTCCGCCATCAAGGAAACTTTCTGAAGTTATCAAAGAAATTGGTCCAATTGATATTGATGAGGAGGCTATAAACGAATTACGGAGGATTAGCATAATATGATTTTATTTGATACAAATATCCTGATTGATTATTTTAGAAAACCCTCAGAATTGCTAAAATTAAACATCACGCCTGATAAATATGCAATTTGCGGTGTAGTGAAATCTGAACTATTGCACGGAGCAAGATCCAACGATGAAATTAATGACATGCTCAGTCTATTCAATTCATTTACACTTCTCCACACCGACGAATATGATTTTGAAGGGGTCGGCTTCATGTTGCAAACCCTACGTGCGAATGGGACCACCCTCCCTTTAGCAGATGTGATGATTGCTTTCAGTGCCATAAAGTACGACGTTCCCCTTTGGACTAGGGACGGCAACTTTAGGCTGATTCAAGGGCTCTACCCGGAATTGGAATTCTATTTCCCCAGATTCCCTAAAGAAGCCTAATCCTCGCTTTCCTTAAGCACATCGCTTGCAGTAACCAGCACACGGCGCTTATAGCAGGAGAACATTTCTTCAGTTCCCTTAGGGCAGGTCTTTTGCGTTACAAGGCTCACAAGCGGCATAAGAAGCAGGGAAGCAAGCATTGTAAATACACCTGAATACAAGGAATTCTTAAAAATCAGGGACAAGAAGGAGCCTTTGACATGTAGGAACCCCAAAGATATGCACAGCTGCAAAATCATCATCAGAGTACCAAAGGCAAAGGAGAATGCCGCCGCAGCTTTTGTCGTCTTTTTCCAGTAGAGGCTGTACAAGAAGGGAGCAAGGAAAGAACCGGACAAGGCTCCCCAAGAAACACCCATAAGCTGTGCAATAAAGGTAATCCTGCTTTTTGCCTGAACAATTGCGATTACGGCAGAAATCACGATGAAGACCGCAACAAAAAACCGCAAGGTCAGCATCACCGATTTTTCAGACATCTTTCTTTTTCGCAGGGGATTTATTAAATCAAGTGTGATTGTCGAACTGGAAGTTAAAACAAGGGAAGAAAGGGTTGACATAGAAGCGGACAAAACAAGAACTAAAACAATCGCAATCAGTACATCAGAAAGACCAGAAAGCATAGAAGGAATTATGGAATCAAAGCCCTGTGCCTTTACCGCTTCCGCGCTAGTAAAGAGCCTACCAAAACCGCCCAAGAAGTAGCAACCACCAGCAACCACAACCGCGAAGAATGTAGAGATGATTGTTCCGATTTTTATTGAATCCTCATTTTTTATTGCATAGAACTTTCCCACCATCTGCGGAAGTCCCCAGGTTCCAAGAGAGGTCAAAAGGACTACTACCAGCAAATAAGAGGGGTCAGGGCCAAAGAAGGAGACAAAGCCCCCCTTTAAGTTTCCGCAATCTATCTGAGACATAGCCTCTAAAGACCCCATGAAGCCGCCATTTTTCAGCAAGACTGCCGCAATAACCGCAACAATGCCAAAGAGCATGATTATTCCCTGTATAAAGTCGTTTATTGCAGTTGCCATATAACCGCCGGCAATAACATACACGGCTGTTAATAGGGCCATACCAATTACGCAAACCGAATAGTCTATATCAAAGGCCATCCTGAATAATCTAGAAAGTCCGTTGAACAATGAAGCTGTATAAGGGATTAAAAAAATGAATGTTATAACCGAAGCCACTATTTTCAGCCCCTGAGATTCATACCTAAAACCGAAGTAGTCAGGCATTGTCCGAGAGCCTAAATGCTGCGTCATAATTCTGGTTCTTCTTCCAAGTATTACCCAAGGCAGCAGAGACCCAATAAAAGCGTTGCCAAGTCCTATCCAAGTAGAAGCCACCCCGAAGCTCCAGCCAAATTGCCCTGCGTATCCTACGAATATAACCGCAGAAAAATACGATGTTCCATAAGCAAAAGCCGTAAGCCAGGGCCCCACCGTCCGCCCACCAAGCACAAAACCATTTACACTTTTACTTGACTTATGGCACAAAATGCCAACCGCCACAAAAACCGCAAAAAAAACAAGCAAAAGACCAATTTTTACAAACATACCTTATTATCCCATATAATTTTCTGTATGTCTAGTATAACAGTCCCTTCGACTACGCTCTGGGACCGGCACTTAATCCCTAATTGGTAAGTGCCCCGCCAAAGCGGGCACGTCCCCCACTTAGCACCAACAACATCACTAATCATCGTTGCAAAAAAAACTAACACTTCCTTGCCAAACGTAAAAGCGCCATGGAGGGCGCGCATTACCGCCTGCAGAATTTGAGAGCAACTTGTTGCTCTCAAATTCTGCAATCCGAAGAAAAATCCAGGATGGATTTTTCTTCGGCGGTTGACCAGAAACATATTTCTTGATATTATAAAAGAATGAATATAATGTTCGGCATTTCCGCCTCAAGCGGAATGGGCATTGGTAAAGCCTTTATCCTTCCAGAAATACAAGAACTAGTCATTCCTCACAAAAAAATCAGCAAGAACGAAGTAGCTGTTGAATGGAAACGTTTTGTAGATGCAACGGAAGAACTTACTGAACAAATACAAGGACACCTAAAAGATCTGCAACCAGAAAGCCTGCAACGCACTATTTTTGAAACCCAACTGCTGATGCTTTCAGACCCTGTTTTTACCAAAGAAATAAAGACTTGCCTAGAGACCGAACTTTACAATATAGAATATATCCTAAACAAAAAAACAGAGGAATATGCTGCTAGACTTGAAAATTCAGGAAATGACTATTTAGCAGAAAGGTCACAGGACATAAAGGACGTATTCGGCAAGATTCTGTATGCCCTAATGGACTACCACCCCTTCAACATAGAAGAAGTGCCGGATGGGGCGGTTATTGTCGCAAAGGCAATGCGCACTTCAGACACGGTAATCTTGAGCAAAAGAAAGATTGCAGGCCTTGCCCTAACAGAAGGCGGAGTCGCAAGCCACGTAGCTATACTTGCAAAAGCTTACGGCATTCCTGCAATAGTCGGAATAGAAAACATAACATCGCTTGTTCCAAACGGGGCAGAAATCATTGCGGATGGAACTTTAGGTGAAATTATAGAAAGCCCTGACCAGGCAACCCTTGAAGAATACCAGAGAAAAATAGAATCCAGGGAAAAATATCTTGCTACCCTAAAAAAATACAAGGACTTACCTGCCACAACAGAAGACGGTACCCGTTTTGAAATTTTTGCCAACATAGGTACTATAGAAGAAGCCCAGCTTGCCATTGAACAGGGAGCTGACGGAATAGGTCTTTTCAGAACCGAATTCCTTTTTATGAATGAACTGCAGAATATCAACAAGGAAGGTGGGGCTTACAGTAGCGAAATCAGCGAAGAAACCCAGTTCCAGGCCTATAAAAAAGTCCTTGAGATTATGCAGGGCAAGCCTGTAACGATACGAACCCTTGATGCAGGTGGGGATAAACTGGTAAATTCCAAAGATATTCCTTCTATTAACGAAAAGAACCCCCTTATGGGGCTTAGGGCAATACGCCTTTCCCTTTTTTACCCAAAAGTTTTCCGCACTCAGCTTAGAGCCTTGTACCGCGCAAGTATTTACGGCAACCTCCGCATAATGCTACCCCTGATTACGGATGTTTCTCAGGTAGAAACAGTGCTGGGAATTGCAAAGGGGGTTCAAATGTCTCTCAAAGCAGACGGCATCCCCTTTGATCCAAACGTGCCAATAGGCATAATGATAGAAACAGCGGCAGCCGCAATCTGCTCTGACTGTTTAGCAGAACATTCAGCCTTTTTCTCTTTGGGAACAAACGATTTAACTCAGTATACGATAGGCATAGACAGAGAAAACCCAACTGTAGCCCCTAACTATAACGAATTTCACCTTGCAGTC
>CAJOQA010000355.1 GCA_905236465.1 uncultured Treponema sp. | reverse complement strand
GCCACCAGGTTTCTAAGGGGATTGTATGAGTGAATCTGTAATTACAATGCAAGATGTGAAGCGGACTTACATCATGGGCGAAAGTCAGGTCCATGCCCTGAGGGGAATCTCTTTTGACATTAAGCAAGGGGAATTTGTTACGATAATGGGACCTTCAGGTTCAGGAAAGTCAACGTGCATGAACATGATTGGCTGCCTTGACCGGCCAAGCCAGGGAATTGTAAAGATAAATGGCAAAGAAACCGCTTCTATGAGCGAAAAAGAATTGGCAACGTTAAGAAATATGACTGTAGGATTTGTCTTTCAGCAGTATTTTCTTTTGCCTAGCATGACCGTTTTAGAAAATGTAATGCTACCCCTGCGCTATGCGGGAAAAGAAAAAAAAGAGCGCGTCATCTTGGCTAAAGAAGCACTTTCAAAAGTGGGGCTGGAAGACCGCATCAACCATCACCCCTACGAGCTTTCTGGCGGACAAAAACAGAGGGTCGCAATAGCAAGGGCTACAGTCACGAGGCCCAGAATAATTTTAGCAGACGAGCCAACTGGTGCCCTAGACAGCGAGACGGGTAAAGCAGTAATGAAACTTTTTAGGGAAATAAATAAAAGTGGAACTACAGTTGTAATTGTAACCCACGACCCCAGGGTGGGAAAGAGTTCAGACCGGTGCATACGGATTTTTGACGGACTTATTCAGTCTGACCAAATGCAGGAGATGGAAGAATATGTTTGAGGACTTTATAAATGCCCTGCAAAATTTCAGGCGGAATAAGACAAGAACTTTTCTTTCCCTTTTAGGAATTATAATTGGAGTTGCGTCAGTTATAATAATAATGAGCATGGGGCAGGCTTCCACAAAAAAAATACAAGACACTTTTGGCTCTTCAGGCCTTGACATGGTAAGCATCAGCAACGGTTTTATGCGGCGAAGAAGGGATGCAGTCACGTTAAATTTTAATGAAGCTTTCCGGACAGAAATGTTTGAGCAGGTTGAAGGGATAAAAAAAATCTGGTACAAGAACAATCTCTCTGCAACTATCTCTTACGGGGAAACAAGCGCATCATCTTCCTGCACGGCAGTAGAGTCAGGCTATATAGAAACGTATGGACTTGCAATAGAGCAAGGCAAGTCATTTGATATTACGGATGACGTGATGGGAAGCCAGAAGATAATATTAGGAAGTGATATTGCCTCATCGCTTTTTCCAAACGGAGACGGAATCGGAAAATATGTGACACTTGTTACCTCCTCAGTTCCCTTTTACTTTAAGGTTATCGGAATATTGGCAGAACAAAACTCTGGAATGGAGTCTACAAGTTCTGGCTGCTACATAACGCGGGGCTTTTATACAAAAAAAATAGAGCCTTCCCCATCTGCATCAACAGTAATGGTACAGGCAACAAGTGCAGACAAAGCTAGCTCTTTAGTAACAAGCCTTACAAGCTACTGCGAAAAAGTTTCAGGAACGGAAGGCTCTGTTACTGTTTCTTCTATGCAAACCCTCATAGAACAGATGAGTGAGATTACGGGAACATTAAGCCTTATGTTGTCTGCAATAGCTGCAATTTCCCTTCTTGTTGGGGGAATAGGAATTATGAACATAATGATTGTAACTGTCACTGAGCGCAAGCAGGAAATAGGAATAAGAAAGGCCTTGGGGGCAAGCCCTAATGTAATAAGGCAACAGTTCCTGATTGAATCGGCATCCATAACTCTTATCGGAGGGATTGCGGGTATTACCTTAGGAATAGTAACAAGCCTTGCAATAGAATACGTAAGGTCGCAGGCCCTGGTAATCAGCTGGTTTTCTTGCCTGATTGCTTTTGCGTTTTCAGTTTTTGTGGGTATTTTCTTTGGCTTAAGCCCTGCCTCACGAGCCGCAAAACTAGATCCTGTTGTGGCCCTTAGCGGTGAATAGCCTTTCCCCGAGAAATAAAATCCATTCCCCTAATTTTTCTATTGGAAAGGACCTGACCCTTTTCAAAAGGCAGACTTTCTTTTTCTTTTTGAAGCCAAAGGGGAACTTTGGGGTGCAAATCACCCTTTTTAACATAATCAGCCCATTCAGCAGGTTCTTCAACTTCAAATTTCATAAGCTGCCCCGTAACAGGATGGGTAAATTCAAGGGTGCGGGCATGGAGGGCAAGGCGGTGAAAGGGATCTGTCTTTGCCCTATAGTTTTCATCCCCTGCTAAGGGATATGAAAAATGGGACAAATGTGCCCTTATCTGATTTTTCTTACCGGTATCTAGGGAAAGTTCAAAAAGAGTATGGGTCTTTCCCCTAAGAACAACAGTGTAATTTGTTCTAGCTGCAACCCGTTCAGCCTTATCATTCTCATCGTGGGGGACATAGCCCATGTGGTGGGAATTTTGGGCAAGGGGTAAGTCAATAGTACCTGAATCAGGAAGCACTTCTTTTCCCCTAGCAGGATTTTCTGCAACTGCCCGATAAATGCGGCCAGTTACCAGGCTTTGCCAAGAAGCCATCACTTTTTTTTGCAAAGATTCACTAAGCACAAACATCATAACCCCGCTGGTGTCACGGTCAAGGCGCTGTACCACAAAGGGGCGGTGGGAGGAGGTAAGCTTTCCCCTACCCTTCATAATCTTTTCCAAAAGCTCTAAAGCAGTGCGGGCCTTGCTACCCGGGTAGGGAACGGAAAGAAGCCCTGTTGGCTTATTTATAACAACTAAGTCTGAATCTTCGTAAAGAATTTCTATTTTTTCCTTACCGTAGTCAGCCTTGTGCTCTCTTTTGTAAAGGGTCGATTTTTTAACCATTATTTTTTCCCGCAAGACCTGCTGTCTTGCAAAATATTTTTTCTATATACTGGGCTTCCCCTTCAGAAATAGCAGCCCTGGAAAGTAGCTGCCTCCAAAAGTGTTCCATTTCCGGCCTGCCAGTACGGACAAAAAAGCCTATTTGCTGCAAGCTATCAGCTAAAGAAGTTACCGTTTTGTCTAAACGCTCTAAACTTACAGGATTATAGCCGGCAGACACTTTTTTTGCTGACCTGAAAAGCTCGTAGCACATAATCTGAACCGCATGACTTAAATTTAAGGAAGGAAATCCTTCATCAGAAGGAATTGTAACCCCCATTGTACATTCTAAAAGTTCAGTGTCGCTAAGACCAGCCCTTTCGTTGCCGAAAACAAGCGCAACTTTGCCTTCCCCTAAATTACCCGCGTAGGAGGCAAATTCTTCTGGTAACAAAAGCTTGTCCGCCCGTTTTTTACCCCGCCTTCTTGTGGTTCCGGCTGAACAGACACAGTCGCTAGTGGCTTGGGTTATAGAGTCAAAGAAGAGGGCATTTTTATAGATGTCAAAGGCATGGATTGAAAGTATTCTGACCCGCTCTTCGTCAATATCTTCTTTGTGGCCTACGATTCTAAGCGAATGGATAGCGCAGTTTGCCATTGCACGGCAGACTGCCCCTATATTACGGCTTTCTTCGGGCTTGGCAAGGACTACCACTACATTATCTAAATTCATAGGTTTAAAGCTCTGCTTCAGCAATTATTCCGTCAATTTCAGCATCGGAAGTCTGGTTATCATCGTCAATCAGCCTTAAGAATATAGTCTGCAAGGTGCGGCTACGCTTAGCAGGGTCAGATATAGACTGACGCACAGCCTTGCGAATCTCTTCCATGTGCTCGTTGATTTCACTGATGTTTTGTGGCAGAGAGGATTCAATCAGCGTTTTTATAAACTGAGAGACATGGGGGCTCTTGCCAGAAGATGAAATTCCACAGACCACATCCCCCCTCTTTATGATTGCAGGGAAGATGAAATCGCAACGAGACCGGCTAGAAATGTCCATTACAAGAACGTTTCTATCCTGAAAATAAGCGTAAATCTCTGTATTCAACTTGATGTCATCTGTTGTAACTATGACAAGGGTGGGATTACAGGTAAGTTCCTGTACAGCTTGGATAGAAAGCTCTTTTTGAACAAAGTCAATCCGCTGGGAATACGCCTGCAACAAGACCTGCATCTGAGAAGAGACTTCTTGAGCTAAGAGGGTTATCTTTGGCTCAAAGGTTAAAAAAGTTGAAATTTCCTGAAAAGCTACACTCCCGCCGCCGATAACCAGGATTTCTTTATGTTTTAAATTCACGAATAAAGGAAAATAGGCCATTTGTAATCATTTTAGCACAAAAATGAGAGAAAATCAAATTTTATGGAATGTTTTTTTTTATTTAATTCCCCAAGCGAGCTCGTTGTCGCTCTTCACATTCCTCTTTTTTTGATTGTCAGCAGTTTTTAGCTTCTGTTTACGATATGCTGAACTGACTTGCTTTTTAAAATTTCAGGAAGCCGTGTGCGCAAAAACTCAGGCATAAGGTTCGTGTAGTCAAATGTCCTCATGGCAGCCCCCTAAAATCAGTTTTCGTCCAAATTGCTTGCTTTTCGTCCAATTTTACGCGATTTT
>CAJOQA010000354.1 GCA_905236465.1 uncultured Treponema sp. | reverse complement strand
TTATCAAAAGTCTTTTCCAGATACTGTGCCTCGCCCTCTGAAAGGCTGGCGCGGCTGAGAACGCTTCGCCAGAAGTTTTCCATATCCTCGCGGCCCGGCATTTTGAAAAAGCCTATTTTCTGCATGTTGTCTGTTATGTTTGCAACTGTTTTGTCTATGCGTTCGAGTGTGAGCGGGGTGTAACCGCGGTACTGGCCTTTTTTCTGCTCCAGGGCGCGGCGGAAGAGGTGGTAACACATAATCTGCACGGCGTGGCTTAAGTTCAGTGAACCAAAATCATCGGAAGAAGGAATTGTAACACCGAGATTACATTCGTCAAGTTCAGGGTCGGTAAGGCCTGTTCGTTCGTTTCCAAAAATTACGGCAACTTTTGCAGCTCCTGTGGGTGCGCCTGTTATCTCATCTGCCATTTCTGCAAATTCTTCTGGTAAAAGTAGTTTTCCTCTTTTCTTTCCACGGCGGCGGGTAGTTCCCGCACAAATTGCACAGTCACTAGTGGCTTCTTTTATTGAATCATAAAACTTTGCCTTGTCAAAAATAGGGCCTGCATGAATTGCCAGAACGTGAATGTGTTCAATATCATAATCAGCCTTGTTGCCCACAATTCTCAGTTCGCTTATATCATTATTTGCCATGGCACGGCAGGCTGCCCCAATATTTCTAGATTCGTCCGGGTGCGAAAGTACAATTACAATGTTTGAAAGGTTCATAATGGAGATATTACAACAATGGAGGTAAAGAATCAAATTACATTTTAGAAGTTATTCAATGAAAAAAAGAAATATATGGTGTATAATATGCTCGTAGAGGAATGATGTATGATACTTTATCATGGAAGTAAAGAAATTGTAAAAACTCCCAAAATTCTTGTTTCTCCTTATAATAAGGATTTTTACTTTGGTTTTTACTGTACTTTGATGAGCGAACAGGCAAAACGTTGGGCCATCAGATATACAGGAAAGGGAATGATAAATGTGTACGAATATGTTGAAAGTCCTCTTCTAAAAATTTTGAAGTTTCCACAAATGACAGAAGAATGGCTTGATTTTATAGTATCTTGCAGAAGCGGAAAGGCTCATGATTATGATATTGTAGAGGGTCCTATGGCAAATGATACTATCTTTAATTATATACAAAACTTTATTGATGGAAAAATTTCTCGTGCTGCTTTCTGGGAACTTGCGAAATTTAAAAAACCGACTCATCAAATTAGTTTTCATACTGCAAAAGCTCTGGAAACACTGGCATTTAAAAGTTTTTATGAGGTGTATGATGAAAAATGATAATTCACTTTTTTATGTTTGTAGTCTTCTAGAATATATTAGTCGACTTTGTAAAATTGAACATTCAGAACTCGTAAAACAGATTGGGAAAGAAAATTTAATAAGATTATATAAAGATGCTGATACTCTTCATTGTGAACCAATAGCAAAGATTGCTGATGAGGTTAGAAATGTCTTTAGCATAAAAGAAGGAAAGTTTGATAATATTTCTACTTGCCGTTACGAGGTTCCTGATTATTGGACTATAGGTGAAGTGTTTGAACGCCTTATTGAAGATATTTGTGCAAAAAATGACGATGCTGTTTTTATAATTGATGTATTAGTAAATGTTTATACATCTTGGATAGATAAAGCAATTTCAAATTTCAATTCAGATTTCTTCTATCAATCCCGAGAGTATATTTTTAAATCATGGCAGGAAGGAAAAGTTCTTCAGGAAGTAAGTTAATTTATCTTGAAGATTTTAATCTGTGAATCAATTTTTTTAATGTTTCCAAGTCATCATCAGACAGATAATTTAAGTCTTTTATAATTTCAATTACTTCAGGTTTTATATTTTGTGGAACATCTGGATTCTTTCCTGTTACCAAATATTCAACACTTACATTTAATACGGAAGCTATCTTCACGGCAGTTTCTGCAGTAGGTTCTGTATATTTTTCTGCTAAATAATGATCTATTGCCCGTTTAGAAACTCCAGATTTATCTGCAAGTTCTTTGACTCTCATATCTTGATATTTTAATTCATCTTTTAGATTTTCGCGGAATCCCATGAGAAATAAAATACCTTATTAAGAAGATATAAAATAAAATTTGCCTTATATGGGTATATTATGATAAAATACCTTA
>CAJOQA010000353.1 GCA_905236465.1 uncultured Treponema sp. | reverse complement strand
GTTTAAAACCTGTAGTGTTGACATTTGAAATGTTGTTTCCAATAACGTCCATACGTGTCTGGTGGTTCTGCAAGCCGCTTACACCAGCATAAAGTGATCTCATCATATAGCTACCCTCTTATTTTTTTCTAGTCGCCGTAAACGGCTTGAATTTGCTTTAAATCGTAATACATATTGCCAACTTTTACTTGGGGGTTGGCACCATACGTAACAGCTTCAACAATTCCACCTGTTACAGTATCACCAATACCCAACTCAACCTTTTTGCCAATAGTACTTACAGCTTGATTGGCAGTAAGTGAATCATTAAGTTTCTCAAAGTTTGCGTTCATATTGGTAACTTGCTCAAGCTGGCTGAACTGAGCCATTTGGGCAATAAATTCAGTATCGTCAAGAGGATCAGTAGGATTCTGATTGGAAAGCTGTGTAATCAGAAGCTTTAAAAAATCATCCTTTCCTAAAGACTGCTGGGCTACCCTGCCATTTGTGTTAAGAGACTTGTTGTAAGAATCAACAATCATCTTGTTCTGTGCAATTTCTTCAGGGCTCATTGTTGGCTTAAAGCCTCCTGCTACCCCCATTGCGTTTTCCACTTCCATTCAATACTCCTCTTTATGCAACAACGTCTATTCGGTAATCACCGCTTTTTGCGTAAGCAGTGTTTGTTTCAGTAACATTGCTGCTTCCTTCCCCGTTAGATGCAAAATTTCCATACGTTTTGTTTGACATAAATTGCTCCGCGCCAGTCTGCCCTTGCTGCCCCCCCTGAGCAAAGGCAGATGTTGCGGAATTGTCTGTTAAATTTAGAGTAAAAGCAGCGCTGTCAAAACCACTTTGCTGAAAGGCATTTTTTAGCGTATCTAAGTTCTGCCTGAATGCCTCGTATGCTTCCCTGCTATTTACTGTAATTTGTCCTGCTATTACTTTATCGGAAAGTTCAAGACTAATCTTAACATTTCCAAGACTTTCTGGCTTCATTGTCATATTTATTGTGCCAGAATTATTATCCCTAAGCAAAATTGAACCAGCTTTTACGAATTCAGGTGCATTTTGTGAAATCTGTTCTGTTAGCATTTGCTGGAAGACAGAACCACTTGCCCCAGCTGACTGGCTATTAGAAGAAAGGATATTCTGCTCGACACCATTTCTAACAATGGCTTCACCCCTAAAGGTCTCTGGAGAAACAGCAGTTTTCTCTTTTAAAGAAGGACCTTCTAAATCAACATCAATCTTTTTCTTGTCATCTTGCACAGTAGGACTGTTTTCTGTTGCTGTCCTTAAATCTGTTATAGTAAAAACCGGAGCATGGGAAGATTCAGTTTTATTATCAGCTGAAAGCTGACTCTTTGAATCCTTTTTGGCAACTTGACCTTCTTCATTTTTTACAAGAGTTACATTAGAGTCTGAAAGAACATCCTCTAAAACAGTAGAATCCTGGCTTTCAAAAGCAAGGGCTTCATCTGTTTTATTGTCTTTAGGTGATTGTGCAGGAAGTTCTGGCAATAGCTCTATGGATTCTGCAACTTCATTTTCAACAATATGTTCTTCCTGGGCAATTGGAGTTTTTTCTACCTGGGGAAAAGAATAAAGGACTTGGGCTTGTTCAAGCGGAAGGTCTTTTTGAACATATACTTCTGTAGTATCTTTTTCTTCAGATACTGAATCATCTTGACTTGGAAGAGAAATCTGACTTAAGTCAAAGAGAACCTGCACTTCATTTGTCTCTTTAATAGCCACTTCTTCCATGACAACAGTCTCAACACCTTCGAAAGACTCTGCTACCGGTAAAAGTTTTTCGTAGTTTTTTTCAAAATTCTCTACTTTTTTTGGATTAGTCTTTACTTTTGAAATATCGCTTGATTTTTCAGAGACAGTTTTTTTAGGACTTTCTGCCTCTTCAATCATAGACTTAAAAGAAGTGTCTGTAGTCTTTTTTGAGCACGCTTTCTGGCTATTATCTTGCGTTCCCTGTAAAAACTGAACATTCAATGTCTGCATACTGGTAATCCTCCGGGGAACACCGGGGCCTTACCAAAGCAAGGTTTCTTTTTTGACTTTACTCCAGGGACGTAGGCTTAGTCTGGCTCTTACGCAAGATTTCAGCAGCCCTCTCTTTGGGCATAAGTGAAATCCAATACGAAGTAGTAGCAGATGTTCCCGCAGCCTGGGCATCTTCTTCTGCCTGGCGGAAAACATCTATTACCAGTTGATCTGGCATACCTTCAAGCTTTTCTACAGCCTTATCAGGTTGCATACCATTAAGCCACTGGACAATTTGTTCGGTGTTCCTCTTTTTATCTTCGTACTTTTTCACCTGATTGTTGAATGTTTTTTCTCTTTCTTCTTGAGCTTTTTTCTGATCCTCAAGCTCTTGAGCTATCTGCGTGTTGTTATTCTCGGCAGTCTCAACATCAGACTCTCTTTTATCAAGCTCTTCGGTACGTACATCAAGGGCTTCAAGCCGTTTTGCGAACCTGTCATTGTCTAAATCCGCTTCTTGCAAGTCAGCGGGAGAAGACGGAGCAGTAGAAGTCTGCGGTTGTAAGCCAATTATCCGGTAGACAGGTGCAAAAACCTTCTTAGCCTGAATAATACCCAAATAATCGAACCACATAAGTCCAAACAAAACGAGTATAACAATTAAAATTAAAAGTAAAATTGACTTTCCTAAAACTCTAGCCCTAGCCATAGTATCCCCTTTTTTACTTTATCGGCAGAATAAGCTGCCGAGTCAAGTAAAAAAATTACTATTTTTCCATAAGCCCAGCTATAGCAGAACCTAAAGTAATATCATTATCACAAGAAAGGGTCTGGAAGTATAAGCCCCTCTGCTTTACGAGGATATCTTCAAGATAGCCAACTACACGACTATTGACTTTATATGTTTTATAAAAAGATGTTCCATCACAAAGTATGCAAACAGGCTGCTCTGCCTTCTTACCTTCCCCACTCATAATGACAGAAGCTGCAAGTATTGCAGTAGCTAAGCGGGCTGCCCGTTCAACAAGGGCATCTAGAAGTTGGAAAAGGCGGGTATAGTCTGTTTCATCAGCAAATTCAGCTGACTTACTGGCAAGAATAGAACTTGTACTATATGGGGCATGAAGGAAGGAGTCCATCTCTATTTGTGACAGTGATTTTAATTCAAGCAAGGAATTTGCAAATTCTTTAGAAAAGAGCCCTTCTTTTGCGGCACAGGTTACAGTTTGGAAAGCTAAGGGGCCAAGATATGCTCCTGAACACTGTTTTTCCATAAGTCCAGTCCCTGGTTTTTCACTTGCATCATCAAGAGCCTTGTCAAAATCAGAAAGGATTAAATCCTTAAACTTACCGCTCTCGCATACAATTATTTGCTTCTTTAAATCTTTATAGGCAGGACTTTCTTCCTGAATATAGGCTGAATTCATTCCAGTTCCTAAAATAAAACCGATGTAGCTTGAAAACTTCATGCCCTCACAGGGAACAGCTGCACCGGCTAGCAAAGCAGCAACGGTATCATTAAGAAGGGAAACGGTAAGTTTGTTTTTCCAACCATGTGCGGCCAATGCTTTTTTTAACTCCTGACCGATATGGCACCCTACAACTTCAGGAGCCTTTATCTCCTTTGAAAAGTTTATAAGGATACCATCGCCATCCTCTGTAATTGTCATTGGATATGAAAAACAAAAGCCAATTTTATCAGCTTTATCTTTTAGATGCTCAAGATTAGCTGCAAATTGATCAAAAAACTCAGCTTTTGAAAATTCCTTTTCAATGCCAGGCATTTTTGTTTTTTCCATAAAATCTATGGAAGCTTTTCCTTGATTATCAAATGTTACTAAACAAGAACGGAAATTTGTTCCGCCAGCATCGATAACTATTACACTTTGGCCGGCAGGACTTTTACTTGGAGGATTGGAATAAGTGCGAATCATATCCTGTCCGGAAGGAAGTCCCTTTAGACCAGAGTCCATATCAAAAATAAGGGAATCAACTACAGAATTAATATCTGTGTGAACAGGAAAATTGTGCTTGCCTAGAAAAGCGGCGACTGCTGTATCCATTTTTTACCTCTCAAGAGTTTCATAAAAATATCTTTGTTTATTTTACAATAATAATCTTTATAAATCAAGCCCGTCGGCAAGCTTTGTCTGTATATCTGCAATATCAGAGTCATCTGGGAAGGTTTCTTTTAAAATAGCAAATTGTTCATCAGCGATTTCATATTTTCCATCTGCCATAAGAACATAAATATAATTTTTAAGATAATCTACAGATGTAGGATTTGCAGATGAAAGCTCCTTATAGGCTACTATAGCTTCTCTTAAGTTACCGCACATAGCAGTTATATAGGCAAGGGAGGCTTTTAGATTCGTATTTTCACTGTCTATTTTTAGTTGAGCTTCATAAATCTCCCTTGCTTTTTCCCACTCCTTGTTCATTGCATAACACCAGCCAATCTTATAATAGGCTGAATTCTTCTGTTCCTCGTTTTTCATAGCAAGTTTGTAGTATTCTATTGCTTTTGAATAATTTTTTACTTCTTCATAAGAAACTGCTATTGCAAAGTATTCGGCTGTAATGTTCTTTTCCCTAACTGCGCTTTCTCCTGGGATTCGGATTGATTCTGAAAGGGAATCTGCAGGAGTAAGCGCATGAGGGGCTGAAGTACAAGAGACAAAGACAAGAAAAAGCAGGGAAAAAGATAAAGCTTTAAAAAGCATTACAAGGTTCCAAGGACAGTTTGTTCTATTTTTCTTAGCTGGGCCCTGTATAAGCCTGCGATGTTAGAACCGTAATCTGCAATAAGCTGTATTATGTTTCTAGGTCTTTCGTGGGTGTCCATGCCGTTAAGCCTGTCGCCGGCGTCTCCTAAACC
>CAJOQA010000352.1 GCA_905236465.1 uncultured Treponema sp. | reverse complement strand
TGTTTGTAAACACCACCTGCACTTGTTTTTGCTGAATCTGCTTTATCTGCACCTTGTGCCTTATACACTGGAACTCCTTGGCTCGACAAAGCCTGTTTTATAAGTTGATCTGGGCGGTTAATTCCATCAGAAACACGAACCTGAATAACTTTGCGGCCGTCGAAACGATCTAATGGAACGTTTACGTCTGCAGCTACAATTATAGCCTGTGCATTAGCGATGTCTGCATCTGTAAGTTCATTTTTTGTTCCACCAGAGCCACGTGTTTCTACCTTTATTGTAACACCAGCTCTTGCAGCTGCCTTCTTTAAGTTTTCTTCTGCCATGTAAGTATGGGCTATACCAGTGGGGCAGGCTGTTACTGCAAGAATCTGAGCCCCATTTACAACCTTTTCGTTTGCAGAGGCCTCATCTTTTTCATTTTCTGCTTCATCAATAGCTGCAAGGAATTCATCAGTTGTCTTTGCCTTAAGCAAAGATGCTGTAAAGTTTTCGTCAAGAAGCAGGGTTGAAAGTTTGCTAAGAACATCAACATGAACATTGTCTTTTGTGTTTGGGGCTGCTATTAAGAAGATTACTTTTACGGGGTCACCGTCTGGAGCATCGTAGTCAACACCATCCTTAAGAGTCATTGCTGCAAGTCCTGGCTCTTTTACGCTAGAACTCTTGCAGTGGGGAATTGCAACTCCTTCGCCAACTGCAGTTGTGCTTTCTTCTTCACGGGCAAGAACTCCCTTGTGGTAAACTTCCACGTCAGAAATCTTTCCGCTTTTTGCCATTAAGGCTACCATCTTTTCAATGGCATCCGCCTTATTACTAGCAGCCCCGTTCAACTGAATGCTTCTTGGATCCAGTAAGTCTCTAATTCTCATCAATAAGCCTCCTTACAAGCTATTGTAATTTTTCAAAAATGTATCTACAACTTCTTTTGTTGCCAATTCTTCAGAACACGCAGAGGCACTGCCTGTGCAGAGTCCCATTTTTAACGCTTCTTTATAAGAGCCACTCTTTAAGTAGCCAGTAATGAAACCTGCTACCATACTGTCCCCTGCTCCTACTGAATTAACCAATTTTCCTTCTGGTGCAGGACCTTGATAAATGTTTCCGTCTGCGGCTGCAAGAAGAGCTCCTTGACCTGCCATGGAAACTAAAACATTTTGCGCACCCATCTCGCGAAACTTTTGCGCATAGGGGGCAACATCCTCTTTTGTCTTTAGCTCCACCCCAAAAATTTCACCTAATTCATGGTTGTTAGGTTTTACCATAAAAGGTTTAAATTCAAGTGATTTTTTTAGCAGGTCTCCTGTTGCGTCAACTACAAATTTTACGCCCTTGGGCGAAAGAGCCTTCATAATGTCGCTGTAAAATGTTTTTGGTAAATCTACAGGAATGCTGCCTGCTAGAACCAAAATGTCATCTTGGTTAAGTTTTTCAAGACGTGCAAAGAGCAAGTCTAAATCAGCCTTTGTAATCTCTGGCCCTCTGCCGTTGATTTCACTTTCTTCCTGGGCTCTCATTTTTACATTGATTCTTGAAAAGCCTTTGTTTATGTGAATGAAATCTGATTTGACATTTTTTGCACAAAGCATGTCTTCTATTTGCTTTCCTGTAAAGCCTGCTGTAAAGCCTAAAGCCTTATTTTCCAGCCCTAAGTTTGTAAGGACTATGGAAACATTTATTCCCTTTCCACCAGGGTTCAGGATTTCTGATTTTGTGCGGTTTACTTTTCCCTCATCAAAATGCTCAATGTCTACAATGTAATCCAAAGAAGGATTTACCGTAAGAGTATAAATCATTGTTCCACCTCTATAATGTTCTTGTATTGGCGGTAAGCGGAGTTTTCTAGGTTAGCTGTAATTATTGTAGCATCGCTGAATGCCGCAAAGGTTACGCATGAAACTTTTGAAAACTTGCTTGAATCGCTGACCACATATTTTTTTTGTGTGTGGTCCATGGATGTTTGCTTTACTAGTGCCTCCTTGACATCTGGTGTGCTGAAACCGGAGTTCACGTTTATACCGTTAGTACCCCAAAATCCCTTGGTAAAGTGGTACTTTGAAAGAGAGCCCAAGGCCTCTTCTCCTACAATGGATTCTGTGTCAAGCTTAATTTCTCCGCCAAGGATGTAAGTTAAGAAACCGGCTTCTGAAAGTTTTTTTGCATGACTAAAACCATTGGTAACGAAAACAACCTTGTGTTTTGGTAGAAAATCTATCATCAGTTCAGTGGTTGTTCCTGCATCAAGGTAGACAAAATCATTGTCTTGAATGAGTGATGCCGCGTAACGGGCAATGCAAACTTTTGCATCGTGATTTACAACTTTGCGGCTTTCTACACTAGCGTCCTTTGAGTCAAAGATTAAGTTTTTTGCAACAGCTCCGCCGTAAACTTTTACCAAAAGACCTGCAGAGTCAAGTTCCGCCAAATCCCTGCGAACAGTTGATTCTGAAGCACCAAGTTCTTCCATAAGTTGTTGGATAGTGGAACTTTGCCTTTCTGTTACAAAATTAACTATTCTTTGGTGTCTCTCTTCAGAAAGCATCTTTTACCTCACTTGTATATTCAGTATACAAGTGAATTCTTTCAAAGTCAATCAAAATCTTTCAAAAAATGTCAAAGTTGATAAAAAATTTGGTACTGTCGGCTAGTGCTAGGGCGGCTAACTTGAATAGGCATTTCAAAACATGCTATACTACCGCAAAATTCGGAGAGACTCATTCTGAATTCTACGCCAGCCTTGCCAGGCTTAGGGTTGAGCTGCCACTGGTGGCCCTAGGTAAGGAAATCCCTAGCGGAAATGGCATTATAAACAGTGCTCGCCAAGCGTCTTGTTCAGATATTCCTTGCAAAGTTCCGTCCCCATCATAGAAGCAAGTTTACATCGATAGAGTAGATATAGTTTCTTGCAAAATCGGAAAGATGATC
>CAJOQA010000351.1 GCA_905236465.1 uncultured Treponema sp. | reverse complement strand
GCCCATAAGGCAGGGTGATTTTTATTTTTGAATAAATCAGATATAAAAAGAAATGAAACAATTAAAAGAAAAAGTCTAAGTATATATTCTGCACACCAGTGCCAGGGTTGGAAGCCTATAAAAATCTGGGTAACACGGGATTCCTCTAGCTGCCAAATACCTGTTAAAATCATAAAAATTGTTAAATGCAAAACGGTTTTATCTTTTTCTACCTTGCCATAAATATTTGTGCTGACTGTTAAAACTATTCCTGTAAGCAAAAGAATAACGCCCATAATAAATTTATCCAAACGCTGAATTATTATTGATGATATTATTTCAGCCTTGTTGCCTATAAGAATATTACCAAACTCACCTTCAGTTCCTGAAATAAGGGCCTTTGTTTCTATGCAAAGCTCTCCGCTTTTAAATGAAGGAATCTTGATCAGGTGATGAAAAGATCTGTAGCTTGTCAGCCAAGAGGGCCTTGCTTTTGAAGAATATTCGTACAGTTCTTTTCCTGCAAGAGTGACTTTTAAATCTTGATGGTGAGTGTAAAAATCTATAAAAAGGTCTTTGCGGGAACTTGTTGTAATGCTACGAACAATCCTAGCTTTTCCGCCAGCAGTACAAGGAATTTTTGCAGGTAACTTTTCTATTGAATGTAAATGACCGCCTGCATCGTAGTAAAACCAACCGTAATTGTAATCAGTGGCAGGATTTACATTTATGCCTACGTTCTGGCTGGTCATACCAAAAAATATAACGGTAAGCGCCATGCAGACAAGTACAATAAGCAGAGTAAAAATTGTATACTTCATTAAAAGGGGGCCGGAAATTTTCATACTAATGAAACACCTGCCTTAGAATTTAAAAGTTTTAAGTCCGCCCTTAACGATTTTTGTAGCCAATACATTTTCTTCATAAATCTCTCCGTCTAGTTGAATCACTTGGGGGCTTTTTATTGTAACCTCTTCGCATTGTTCAACTATTGTGTACCCCTTGCCAATGTGCTTTCCTTTTATAAAGCCTGGCATCACAAGGAACACAGATTGTTTAGGCTTTGTTACTATAACTAAATCCAAAAGACCGTCACGGGGACTTGCATTTGGGCATATTTTTATTCCGCCACCAAACTGGCTGCCATTGCAGACAGCAACTGTTATGCAAGAGTATTCTTTTGTTTTCCCATTGACCGTCACTTCTATTTGGTAAGGCTTATAATTTAAAAGACACTTTACAAGGGCTGCGGTGTAAGCAAACTTGCCCTTGCTTTTTTCAGCAAGCCGTAACACCTCAACATCTAAGCCAGTACCACATATGTTCAGGCACCTGTGTTTGCCTACTTGCATGTAATCCAAATCCAATTCTTCCCCTGCTAGTATAGCTTTTAAGGCTTCAACTGGATCTGAAGGAATTCCTAAGGCAGAAGCAAAGTCGTTGCCCCTGCCCGCAGGAATAAATCCAAGTCTGCTTGTTGTAAAATCCATGCCGTTTAGGGCTTCGTGAAAAGTTCCGTCTCCGCCTATAACCGCAATCTTACGGCTACCGGCCGAGCAGAGTTTTTGCACTATGGTAACAGCGTCCCCTGGACCTTTTGTCTCGTTTACGCTGTAGTCCATGTCATTAAAATCAAGATAGGCCTTTACTCTGGCAAAGGCTGCAAGGGAGGTCCCCTTACCGCCATTTGGATTTACAACAATATCAATCATATTAAAACCAAAAACTTATTTTGCAAGATATTCGTTGATGCTTGCGGCTGCCTTGCGACCTTCTCCCATGGCAAGAATAACAGTAGCTGCTCCAAGAACTATATCGCCACCAGCCCAAACTTTTGTCATGCTTGTAGCCTGGTTTTCGTCAACCTGAATGTGCCCCTTGTCGTCAACCTTTATTTCTGGTGTTGTCTGTGAGATAAGCGGGTTGGAGTTGTTTCCCAAAGCAACGATAACTGCATCACAGGGAATGTCGTGCTCGCTCCCCTTAACTTCAACAGGTCTTCTGCGGCCAGAAGCATCCGGTTCCCCTAACTCGTAGGTTAAGGCCTTAATTCCTGTGACTTTGCCACTTTCTGCATCGCCTAAAATCTCTACGGGGTTTTCAAGGAAACGGAATTCTACGCCTTCTTCTTCCGCGTGGTCAACTTCTTCTCGGCGGGCTGGCATCTCTGCTCTTGTGCGACGGTATACAACGTAAACCTTTTCGGCTCCAAGACGTAGTGCCATACGGGCTGCATCCATTGCAACGTTACCACCACCACATACAACTACAGTTTTTGCATCGTAGTAGGGGGTGTCGGCTTCGGTTTTGTAAGCCTTCATTAAGTTTGCGCGGGTAAGATATTCGTTTGCGCTGAAGACGCCGATGTAGTTTTCGCCTGGAATGTTAAAGAACTTTGGAAGACCAGCTCCAGTGCCAACAAATGCTGCATCAAAGCCCTTGTCCGTTAAAATCTGCTGAATGGTGTCTGTTCTGCCGACAAGTGTGTTGTATTCAAATTTAACACCCATCTTCATAAGGTTGTCAACTTCGTTTTGAACAATTGCCTTTGGTAAGCGGAATTCAGGGATGCCGTAGACCATAACGCCACCTGCCTTGTGAAAAGCCTCAAAGACTGTGACTTCATGGCCTGCACGGCGACAGTCAGCTGCAACGGTAAGACCTGCAGGGCCTGAACCGACAATCGCAACCTTCTTTCCTGTGGGGGCTGCAACACTTGCTACGCTTTCTTTTCCCTCTGTGCGCTCCCAGTCAGCAACAAAGCGTTCAAGACGCCCTATGCTTACGGATTTTTCTGCATTCTTGTAGACTTTGCCTACCGTGCATTGGCCCTGGCACTGCTTTTCCTGAGGGCAGACACGGCCACAGATTGCAGGTAGCAAATTTGTTGTTTTGATTGTGTCAACCGCAGCCTTAAAGTCTCCGGTGGCAACATGGGCTATAAACTCTGGTATCTGGACATTTACGGGGCAACCATTCACGCAGGGCTTATTCTTGCACTGTAGACAACGGTTGGCTTCAACAATGGCCTGTTCCCTTGTGTAGCCTAGCGCAACCTCGCTCATTTGCCTGGCCCTTACTTTTGGCTCCCCAGATGGCATTTCCTGTTGGGGAATTGCCATACGATCCTTGTTTGTCAGGGATTTATCTGCTATTTTGCTAGCAATTTTGTTATATTCTTCTTTAGCTGTTTCTGCCAACTGTTCAACAGAAATGTGTTCTGCCATAGTTATACTCCAAAATCTCTTTACAATTTAAAATTAATTCAATCCAACCTTGCACTTGTGGAAGGCTTCTGTTTCCTGAGCTTTAAAACTCTTCATGCGCATCATCATGTTGTTCCAGTCCACTTGATGTCCGTCAAAATCAGGACCGTCAACACACACGAATTTTGTTTTTCCGCCTACAGAAACACGGCAACCACCGCACATTCCTGTTCCGTCAATCATAATAGTGTTAAGGGAAACTGTAGTAGGAATATTGTACTTTTGTGTGCAGGCACAGCAGAACTTCATCATAATAGGAGGTCCTATTGCTATGACTTCAGCAGGAGGAACGTCGCTTTGGCATAAGCGCTCAAGTGGCTGTGTTGTAACTCCTTTTTCCCCAGCCGAGCCGTCATCCGTGCAGATTATAACCTCATCACAAACAGCCTTCATTTCATCAACAAAAATAAGAAGATCCTTGTTGCGGGCACCTTCTATTAAAATAACCTTATTTCCAGCTTCTTTTAATGCCTGAACAATGGGGTAAAGTGGGGCTGTACCAAAGCCACCGCCAACACAAACAACTGGTCTGTCGTATTTTCTTATAACAGAAGGGGTTCCCAAGGGACCTAAAACTCCGCCTAGATAATCCCCTGCCTTCATTTGGCTAAGCTTGTAGGTTGAAGCGCCTACAGGCTGAAATGCTATTGCAACCCAACCTTCCTCTGCATTAGCATCTGCAATTGTAAGTGGAATACGTTCTGTCAGATCCTGATCGACCATAACAATTAAAAACTGACCGGCTTTGCGGTTCCTTGCAATATCAGGAGCCTCAAATTTCATGTAGTACACGGCCTCGCTCAACTGTGTTTTTTCTAGAATTTTGTTCATAGCTATTCATACCGCCACAGATAAAATATTAATATAGTATATACCTTTATTGTTATTTTGAAAAGATACAAATGAGATTAAACATGGGGCTCTCTATTGTAATACAAGCTATTTTATGATATTATAAGAATATGAAACAAAATCTTTCCCTTCAAAAAATATCTGATATCTGGCAAAATACCGCCGTAAATGAAACGTTTGGAAACACAATAGCATTAAAAGATCTTGTAATAAATATTTTTTTAGATTCAAGTAACAGGGCTTACATCTCTTTTACAGATAAAAAAAACAAGGAAATAGACCTTGCTGATATTCAGTGTGATAATTCTCCCTTAGGGCTTGCAGTAGAAAGAATCAGGCAACAGCAGATTCATGTGCTTTCTTGGACAAACGATGAAAGTTCAAACCTTTACTTAGACCAAAATACTGAATTTACATATCAACTTTTTAAGAGCGAAAGAAATTTTATTTTTGAAGGAAAAATTGTTTCAAATTCTGATGAAAGCCAAAGATCCCGCCTTGTTCTTTCTGTGAACCCAGAAAATGATTTTGAGCTTTCCCTACTTTTGCAAACTGAAAAAGATGTGCTAAGCAAACCTATTCCTTTGAGCCCTACCTATGCACTTTGTGGTGGTAAGATTTATAAGACTAGGGATATGGGCATAAACTACAATTACCTTTCCATGTTTTCAGGAACCCCTCAAAAAGATCAGGTAGAAGAATACCTGTCTTTGTTTGCCTCAATATTCCCATCCATAAAAATTCAAGTCAAAGGTTGGAATGTAGCCCAGCATCCCCTCGTTCATGCAGAAGCAGCCCTTAATTTTTCTGGTCTTGATGAAGAAGGAAACCTCTATATAAAAATGCTGTGGGGCTATGAGCCTTTTAAGACTGATTTTCTATCGCAAAATAGACCTTCAACCCTTATCCGCTTGAATAGTGAAAGCCGTACTTTTGTAAAAATACCAATAGTATACGATGGAAATGAAAGCTGGAAGAAAATGAGCGCGATGCTGAAAAACTGTATTGCCCGTCATCCTGAATGCAAAGAAGATGAATCTAATGCCTTTACGATAGAAGATGACAGTTTGTATATGACTACAGCCTTAGCCCTTCCCTTTCTTTCGGAAAACTTAGGGGAGCTTTCACAAAACTACAGATTGTATGGGACCGATGCCTTAAAAAAGTATAAATTAAAAACCTCAACCCCAAAAACTCACTTACGGGTTGGAAGTGGCATAGACTTTTTTGACACAGAATGTACCGTTGAGATCGAGGGGGAAATTCTTTCTCCTTCAGAATTAGTAAAACTGTATGAAGAAAATAAATATATCCCTTTAAGCGATGGTACCAGGGCTATTATAGATAAAAACTTCTTTTTACGCTTAAAGCGTCTCTTAGGAAAAAAGCAAAAAGATGGAACTTACAAAATATCATTTTTTGATATGCCCCTTGTTGATGGTCTTATAAATGCAAAAATCGATAATGCAGAAAAAAGCAGCCTGCCCTGGCAGACATTTTTTTCAGGATTTAATAGTATCCAAAAAGAAAAAATCCTTGACCTGCCTGTAACCCAAAAACTTAGGGATTACCAAAAATACGGACTGCAGTGGCTTTCTTACCTGACGAAAAACAATCTTGGTGCCTGTCTTGCTGACGACATGGGACTTGGAAAAACAATACAAACCATTTCTCTTCTTGCAACAGCGTATTCTACTGGGGTAAGTGGGACTTCTATTATCATTGTTCCTAAAAGCTTAATTGATAACTGGCTACAGGAGCTAAAGAAATTCGCCCCCGATTTATCTACTTATGCTTACTACGGACCAGAAAGAAGCATTGAGGAAGCAAAAAAGCATTCCATTGTTCTTACAACTTATGCAGTTGCAAGAAACGATATAGAAACTTTGCAAAAGGAAGAGTTTGAATTTGCCGTTCTTGATGAGGTGCAGCAAATCAAAAATACCCAAAGCCAGTCAAGCAAGGCCGTGATGCTTGTAAATGCAAAGCACCGCGTAGCCCTTAGCGGTACCCCAATGGAAAATAATTTAACTGAACTTTATTCTATTTTCCGCTTTTTGAATCCTGCCATGTTTGGTAGCGAGGGAGATTTTAACCGCCGCTATGCAAACCCAATTCAAAAGGATGGGGATGAAGATGCGGCTAAGGAACTTTCTGCAAAAATACGCCCCTTTATTCTACGCAGGCTTAAGCAGGAGGTAGCAAAAGAATTGCCGGACCGCACTGAGCAGATTATGTATGTTGACATGACAGCTGAGCAGGCCGCTTTGTATGAAAAGCAGAGGCTATTCTACCAGAACATGATTCAGGGGGAAATTCAAAAGAATGGTTTTGAAAAGGCTCAATTCTGTATCTTGCAGGGGCTGACGGAACTTAGGCAGATTGCTACGGTTCCAGAAAGTAAAACTGATGGTAGCATAGAAGGGGCAAAGTGGGAGTCACTGATGCAAACAATTACAGAGCTTGCTGCAAGCGGGCACAGGTGTCTTGTATTCTCTAACTTCTTAGCCTCTATCGATACAATGAGCGAAAGGCTTTCTTCTTCAGATATTCCTCACCTTGTTATGACCGGTGCTACAGGGAACAGGGCTGAGCTTGTAAAAAAATTTCAGCAAGACGACACTTACAAGGTTTTCCTGATGACATTAAAAACTGGTGGCGTGGGACTAAACCTTACTGGTGCAGACTATGTATTTATTCTTGACCCCTGGTGGAACCGCAGTGCCGAACAGCAGGCTATAGACAGGACTCACCGCATAGGGCAGACCCGTAGCGTTTTCTGTTATAGATTGATTGCACGTGGTACAATAGAAGAAAAAATAATGGAATTGCAACAGAAAAAATCAGACTTGTTTAGCGCAATAATTTCTTCTGACGGACAGCAAATAAAGAAACTTAGCGAAGAAGACATAAACTATCTTCTTAGGGGATAAAAGATGGCAAAAGATTTAGAATTATTCAATAAAAAAGAACTTAAGAAGATTGAGAAAGCTAATGCTTCTCCTATAGAAAGTAGGTTCTCAAAAGAAGAACTTAAAACTTTACAATCTCTTAAAAAACATGTAAGAGAAGAATTTTTGAGGACAACTCTATCTGTTAGTGAAGTAAAATCTAACGGAAAAGGTCTTGTTAGGATAAGTTCTATATCCAAAGTTGAATATATAGAAAAGTTAGCAAATGCCTTTTGTACACCAGAGGCTTTTTTTAAGTATTATGATAGTTTTTCCGAAGAAGGAAAGCAAATTTTTAGAAAATTTGCTTTTGAAAACTTAGTTTCTAAAAAAGATATTTACGATGTTATATATGGAAAAAGAGAGAAAAACTATCTTTATTTTAGTGATAAATCTGAACTTCCATTTTCATTTCTAATAGATTATAGTGAGCATTTATTTTCCTATTTGCCAACTTATACAAGAAAATGTTTGCAAATTTATTTAAAAGAATTTAAAAAGCCTCGTGTAGAAATATCTGATGAAAAGTTTAAAGAACAAGCTAACTTTTTTTCTGAAAAAGAAGGACTTGAATTTTTTGTCAATTTATCCATGATTGTACAGGTATTAAACGATGCTAAATTCTTTGAACGAGATGTAGGGGCTACTATACTAAAAACAACTCTAAAAAAATTAGACAAAATAATTGTATTGTCTCAATTCCCTAAAGAAGAAAAATTTGCAACTGTTTCTGCTCCTGTCGATAAATCTAGAAGCTTGCAAATTGTTTATGACGAAAAGGATGTAGAACGATACAAATTAGCGAGAACAAATCTTGCTCTTGCATTTCTTTCTCTAACAGTAAATGAATTGCTTTCTACAAAGGAAGGAAAGAAAGAATTCTTGCTTATTTCTTCTGACCCTAAGGCACTTTTAAAAAGATTGATGAAAGCCTTTGAAACATCTATGGATTTTGTATTTGATAGAAAATTCCTTTATCCGCATCTTTATTTTTCTTGGTTTAATGAAAGGGCATATATAAGCTATAGGGAAAAAAGTATGGGGAAGTTATTTTCAATTATAAGGGAAAACTTACCTACAAAGCCTATAGAATTTTCTGAGTATTTAAATATACTCGTTGATAAAGGTGCCCCTAATTTTTTTGATGATAGTATAATTGCGTTGTTTGTTTTTTATGATAACTGTGTATACAGTGATCCAAATCGCTATCAATCGTATAGGTGTAATATTTATGGCAATGAAAGAGTTAATAGGGAATTTGTATTTGATAAGGTATGCACAAATCTTTTTCTAATTTTTGCATCACTTGGTTTGTTTGAGCTTTCATGGCGTGCACCCTGCGGTGCAATAAAGAATGCCTTTGATGTTGTAAATAGGTTTAATGATGTAGGTAACTATATCTTTGGAAAAATAGGAACTATAAAAGTAACTCCTCTGGGTTCTTATATTTTTGGAGCAACAGAAGAACTTAATGTTCCTGGAATAAAATCATTTACTCCTCCAAAGTTAGATTCTAAGGCATTAACTATTCATATTGATGAAGGTGATAGGGCAATGCAAGTTTACCTTTCTCAGTTCTGCATACAGTTGTCTCATAGCCTTTACAAGGCTGATGAATTCATTTTGAAAAAATCATGCAGTAGCAAAAAAGATGTAGAGTCAATTTTTGAAACATTAACTGCAAGATCTAAAGAACCCCTTCCTACTATTTGGATGCAATTAAAGAAAAGAATTCTAGAAAGTTTTGTTACTCTTAGTGCTGAATCAGATTGGTGTATCTTCCCCCTTGAGAACATAAAAAGTCCAATTATCAAAGAAATAGAAAAACTTTCAAAAGATGGTTTATGTTTAAAAGTTGAAGGTAAAAGAGTTGCTGTTAGATTTGATAAATTGCAAAGTTTTAAGAAAAAACTTGAAAATGCAGGATTTAAAATGTTGCTTACGGGTTTAGAGAAGGAATAAAAAATTAAAGTTACTTTAAGGGAATCTTTAGGAAATGTATTCTTAAAGATTCCCTTTAATTCTTTTAAAGATAAAAAAAATAAATTTTTTTCTTGACAATTCAAAAATTCAATGTGAAAATCTAATTATAAGTCAACGCGAGTTGATAGTACGTATCAACACAAAAAGGGGGACACATGAACAAAAAGTTAAAAGGGTGTATTGCAATGGGCTTAGCGTCTTCGATTTTTTTTAATTCGGCGATGGTATTTGCAAGTCCTGCGGCAGCAAAAGATGCTGTTAAGCAGCAGATTACAGTTGAACCAGTGCAAGGACTTTCTGAAGATTTTATGTATGGTCTAGACATAAGTATGATAGATCAAATTGAAAAGTCAGGTGGAATATTTTACAACACTCAAGGAAAAAAAGAAGATATTTTTAACATTTTGAAAGACCATGGTGTAAATTATATTAGAATCAGGCTGTGGAACAATCCAGTTTACGAAAAAGATCAATATGACAAAAATGGAAAACTAACTGCTAAAAAAGGTGAGCCCATGGGCGGGGGCAACAATAATCTTGAAACTGATATCCGCATTGCAAAAAGAATAAAGGCTGCTGGCCTTAAGTTTATGTTGGACTTTCATTATTCTGACTTTTGGGCAGATCCTTCAAAACAGTATATGCCCCAGGATTGGAAAAATCTTAATGCAAAGCAGCTTGAAGAAACTGTTGAAAAATTTACAAGAGAAACAATTGATGCCTTTAGTGAAGCAGGAGCAAGTCCAGATTCTGTTCAGATTGGCAATGAATTAAACTCAGGTTTCATGTGGCCCATTGGTCAGATTTGGAGTGAAGACCCAAAAGAAAAAATTGGGGGCATGAAAGAATTTACTAAACTTTTGAATAGGGCTTCAAAAGGTGTAAGAAGTGCTAAGGGTGGAAATGATATAAAAATAATTATTCACCTTGCAGACGGTGGTAAGCAAGACCTTTACAAGTGGGTCTTTGATGAAGTGAAAAAAGCAAAAGTTGATTATGACATTATTGGTCTAAGTTTTTACACCTATTGGCATGGTTCAATGGATGACTTAAAGGCAAACCTTGAGATGATTTCCCAACGCTACGGAAAACAGATGGCTGTTGTAGAAACCGCCTATGCCTTTACAGAAGAAAACGGGGACTTCCAGGGGAATGTGTTCCAGGTCTATTCAGATGACGAGCATGGCTATGTTCCAAGTGTACAAGGGCAGGCAACAGCAGTACGGGATGTTATTGCAACTGTAGCAAGTGTAAAAGGTGGCATTGGAGTCTTTTACTGGGAAGCTGATTCAATTGTGTGGCCAGGTGCTAATCTTTCTACAACTGAAGGTAACACGTGGGAAAATCAAGCCCTCTTTAGTTTTGACGGAAAGGCCCTGCCAAGTCTTGCTGTTTGGAATTTGGTAAGAGGTAAAGGTGAAGTTCAAAATGTATGGGGAGGTTCTGCAAAACTTGCAAGTGAAGGGGCAAAGGTGTATGCCCTTGCTTATCCTGTTTCGCTAAGCGTAAAGCCTGGGGAAAGTCCCGCCCTACCACAAAAGATAAAGGCTGTTTTTAGCGATGACAGCGAACGCCTTGTAGACGTAACATGGGAAGAGCATGATTGGGCAAGCGAAAAGAAAGATGGAAAAGTAATTGTAAAGGGAAAAATTCAGGGAACAGAATTTGTTCCTGCCGCAACGGTTGAAATTTCTAGCAAAGTAAATCTTATTGAAGACCCAAGTTTTGAAAGCGGAAAATTGGGAAAGTGGCAGTTAAACGGGAATGGGGCTGCTTGCTTTGTAGAAAACAACAAGGGAAATGCCCACTCTGGAAAATGCACATACAAGTACTGGCTTGCTACAGGTTTTCAAAGTATCCTAAAGCAGGACTTTTCTAATATTCCTAACGGAACTTACCGGCTAAGCGTATGGGCGATGGGCGGTGGCGGAGAAACAAACATTCGTCTTTTTGCCGCAAACTATGGGGACGGAAAAAATCAGATTACTGCAAAAATTGTAAACACTGGTTGGAACGAATGGAAGCAGTATTCAATTGATGTTCCTGTTAAAAACGGAAGTGCAACTGTTGGAATATACCTAGACACCACTCCTGACTGTTGGGGTAATTTTGATGATGTAGAATTCATAAAGATATCTGACTGAACTGTAAAGGCAAGGAGTAAATTATGAAAAAGTTTATTGTAATTTTTACGGCACTTACAGCCTTATCACTAGCAATTTTTTCTCAAGTTGCCAATGATGGTTTTGTGGTTCCTTTAGATCAAGATTTGACTAAAGCAAAAGGTACAGCGTCAGTTGTATCCCCTACCACCACCTCTGAAGGTGAAAGTGGGACTAGCAAAGCATCTCTTTCACAGGGACTTTGGATTGAAGCGACAAGTTCAAATAAGGCAATAATCCGCGACATTGCAAGCGGAGAAAAAAGTGGTTACGAGTTTGATAATAGTCATTTTATAAGCGAAGCCAACTGGTGGTTTTGGGGTAGCTTAGGAAAAAGTTTTCAGCTTGATGCAGAAATAAGCGTATGGGATTTTGATAAAACTTTGTATCAGTCCAATAGTTATGCTGCAAATGTTCCAGATGTAACTTGGGGAGACGGACTTCAAACATTAGTTTCTATGCCCTTTAGCTTTATATACAACATGAATGATGATGGTGTTGGGGCAATAAACAAAATGGGCTTTTCAATAACAAGTCCCCTCGTCAATGCAAAGTTCGGCTATGGAAATCTAAAAGCAAATGGCATGATAGACTGGGAAGGTATCTTTCATGTGATAAAACGCTATGATGACCATGGCAAAGGGTTTACAGAATTAAGTCTTGGCAAAGATTTAAGACAGTTTGGAAAGATAAACTTAAATGCCACAGCTGGTCTTAGCATGGTAAACAGAAACTCTAGCACTTACGGAACTTATGAACTTGTTACCATGGACTACGGAGAAGATTCAAACAATCCATTTATAAATGCAGCCCTTTCTTTTGGAAGCATTACTGATGAAGAAGAACTTTTCTTTTATAACGAAAGCAATAAGAACGACTTTTCTGCATACATTGCAAGTCACCTCTTAGAAAAACTTCTTCTTGAAGCACACGGCTTTGTAAGTTTTGGAACAGACACTGATTTTTCTAAGCAAAGTTTAGCAGGTGCCCTTCGTGCAACTTGGAACGACGACCGGTGGATGTTGCGCTTAAAGCAGTCTGTTGCTGGTGCAGATGCCGCTTCTACAAAAACATATACTTGGTCTAAGCCTTCTACAATTGGAGCAGATACCGCCGTAACTCGTGCAGACTTTTCTTTTAAAATTAATGACACATTTGCTTTTGATTTAGATGAAGTCTTTACACTTAAAAACCTAAGTGATGCCGAAGACTATAAAGAAGAATCTTTTACTTTAAGAAATCAGCCAGGTCTTACAGTTAATCTTGCGAAGTTTATAAACATGGACGCTACAGCTTGTCTTTATACTGTTGTTAGTCTTGATAAGCCTTACGAAAATGCAAAAGATACAAATCTTTTTACTTACTTTGAAGAAGCAGGTTTAGAGTTAACTTTTAAAGACCTTCCCTACGCCTACGTAAAATCTTTTGTTTTTGATTACGCTTTGCAAAGAGCATATAGTAACAATTCTGATTTCAACAAAGAATACAATGCTTTGTTTAACAGCGTAATGTTAACTCTTAATGTTACAGATAACTTTGATGTTAACGCAGCAGCTCTATTCCGTTCTTATTCAGAAGATAAAGATACAAATCAGCCACTAGGTTTTGCTTTGGGCTGCTCAATGAAAAAGACAAAACTTCCAGGACATCCCATGGCTTATGCTCACTTTACCTACGGAATGGATCCTTATGAAGATGTAAACTATAGCTTATACAGGGCAGATGATCCTCAGAATGAAGCTGAACACCGAACCTTCTTGCTGAATTCTTTGGAGAAGGAAATGACATCAAGTTATATCCGCATAGG
>CAJOQA010000350.1 GCA_905236465.1 uncultured Treponema sp. | reverse complement strand
ATGGAGCTTACGGAGACGATCCCATGGATCTTCATTGAGGAAGCGGATACAAGAGTCATAAGTTGCTCCACCCCATCCTTCAATATATTTATAACCAACTTTATCAAGTTTATCGCAGATAGGAAGCATATCTGCGGTTGTCATACGTGTAGCGTGCAAACTCTGATGAGCATCACGGATTGCAAGTTCTGAAATTCCAACTTTGGACATATATTTACCTCTTACGTGTTATTGTAGTTCTTTTTCGTGAACGGCAGCGGCAATCGCGGCAACTATAGCACCATTATCAGATGCAGGGGCAGCAGATGGTGCTGCAACAGACTCAACTTTTTTTTCAGGATCCTTGTCAAGATTAAGGGCATGAAGAATAGCATGAAGCAAATACATACTCAAAATCAAAATAATAAGGAAACTGAACACAACGCCCATGCCGAGCAGAGTCAATATTCCACTCTGGCCTATCATTTTAGCGATTGTCATAAATCCTCCAAACTAAAAAACTATCTAGTTCAGTATAAAGAAAATATAAGACTTTTACAAGAAGTTAAAGGGACTTTATCAGCTAAATTCAGAAAAAAGCCTACCAACATCCACCCCATTTATTACTGTAGAAGAAGGATACATTTTTAATAAGTTTGCCTCCCCTTCTCTTAAATGACTACTTGTGATTCCATGCTTTATTGAAGAATCTGCCTCTAAAAGAGCTGAATAATGGTCTGCTAAGCGCACAATTTTTCCGTCAACTGGGCTAAAGAAATCACTGTTATATTTTTCATTTAAGTCTTCAAAAGAAACCTCTTTTGCCCTACCATCTACTAGAACCTTATTGCAAAACTCGTCATTTGTAAAATAATTTATTTCTTCTTTGTAAAAATCTTCTAACAAGGGTAGTAAATCTTTGCCAACAATCTGGTCTTCTATATCTTTTACAACAGAAGGAAGCCCGTGAGTTGCCTGCTTTACAGGAGAAATTATATCTCTAGTAACAGCTTCTGGCAAATCATGAAAAAGTCCACAGAAAAAGTTATTGTAAAGTCTTTTAGGACAAAGTTTTATGCCATTTTCCCTTTGCAAAAGAAGTGTAAGAATAGCAACAAAAAAACAGTGTCCCAAAACTGACGTTTTTGGTACCCTAGGTGTTTGGTTCCACCTCGTTTGAAAACGGAGTTGCTCTACCCGCATCAGAAAGTCCAAGGGTTTTTGTTTGGTAATAAAAAGCTGAAGTCCCGTTAAATCTAAAAAAGATTGAATGTCTGCATAAACTTCTTTTTTTATTGCAGAAAGACGCTGCTTTTCATTAACCATACCAATCATATCAAGTTCTCGCAAGGTAGAATACTTATGGGCAGCTCTAAGCACACGTCTTGTAATATCAAAATTTGTTTTTACACTGTTATCAATAATGTATGAACTAAATTTCTCAAAAAGATTCTTGTCATCTATTAAATCTTTATATTGATCCAGGACCCAATAGTTTAGTTTTATAAATTCTTCAGGATATTTTTTCTTTAATAATCTTTCTACTGGACTTTTTATATCGCAAAGAGCTATTTTTCGCAAAAGGTCAAACAAAGAAGCATAAATCATCCATTCCCAATCGATTTTAGCCCCTTTATGCTCTTCATATTTGCCGATTATGTAGGCAACGACCATTTTTTCGGCAGACTTATCCATTTCAACTATATCAAAAGGACGGACAAGGTCATTCCACCGCTCTATAGAAAAGGCTTCAAAAATCTTTAGGGCAAAATCTTTGGTCATCAGTTACTAGATCCTGCCTTTTGGTCAGCTTCCATCTTTGCTTTCCAAGCTATAGCCTTTTTCCTGATTTCTTCAGACTCATCATTGTCTCCCAAAGCCATAGCAACCCTACGGTTCGCAATCAGGAAGTTTATGCCACTTTTCATGTCATCAATACGGCGGGTAGAAAGTTCATACTTACTGCGGTACTCTTCAGAGGTCCTGTCTAAAAGCTTTCGGACAAGGCGGATATATAAGACAGAATTCTCATAGTCAGGTGATGAGGGATCAAAATAGTCCTTACAAGCCTGCTTCATATCGATAAAATTCTTTGCAACCGCAGTATACCGTCCCCTAAGCTCTATAAAAGACCACTTCCATTTAGAATTATCACCTAAGGCATCTGCTAATAGTTGAATGACAAGACCAATCTTTCTAACAAGATAAAGACGCTTTTCTATAGGAATATTTGAAATTTTTTCCAAATACTTGTCTAAATCTGCAAAGGGACAATCTACAAAAGAACTTACAACTTCTTCAAGATAAATTACACTTTTGTAAATCATTTTTCTTGCATCGTTTAAAGCGTCATTATTTTTTGTACCCAAAATTGCAAGGGACTGTGTATTTATTGAAATATAAAGAGTAGAAATATAAAGCATCTGCTCGGCAAGCAGAATTTTTTTGTATTCCGTTCCAGAATTATCAGAAGTCATTGTCGCAAGATATTCTTTTTCTTTTTTTAGGCATTCCTGAATGAGCTCTTTTATTTTTTTTGAGGTAGCAGAAAATTCTGCCCTTGATTCAGTTGTAATATGAGACATCACTTTCCTCCAAACTTCTCAAGCATTTGCGCAGCATGCTCCTGTGAAGCAGCTGAATCCGGATCACCTGAAAGCATACGGGCAATTTCCTTTATCCTACTAGTACCTTCAACAGGGAAAACCACAGTTGCGGTAGAATTGCCTTCAACTCCTTTCTGTATCTTAAGTTGATTATCGGCATAAACTGCAATACTCGCTAGATGTGTTATACACAATATCTGCTTGGAAAGCGCAAGTTTTTTCATGTGGCTACCCACAGAAACCGCTACTTCTCCACCAATACCCGTATCAATTTCATCAAAAACAAGGGTCCCTGCAGTATCGCCAGCACTTAATATAGTCTTTAAAGCAAGCATTACTCTGCTCAATTCACCACCAGAAGCAATTTGAGCTAAAGGCAATAAAGGGGAACCTGGATTTGCACTAATCAAAAACTCTATATTGTCCATTCCATAAGGACCACACTTTTGACTAAGGGAATCCCCAGCTTTTTCT
>CAJOQA010000349.1 GCA_905236465.1 uncultured Treponema sp. | reverse complement strand
TTTTTTATAGCATTTTCAAAACTTTTAGTGCATTAGGGAGCCTCGAAAAACTTCAGTCATCGAAGATGTACTTTTTGAGGCAACTTTAACATACAAAAACTATCGCATAAATTAAAATAAAAGCTAAGGGCAATTTATTTATGATTCTGAAAAAGTCTCAAAGCCTCTTGAGGAATGCCATATTACACAGGGCAAGTTATTTTCAAAAATGGAACTTTTAGGTCTTACGGAAAAAGAAGATAAAGTTTTATCCACTGATACAACCTTGAGGGGTATTAAAGATTTGATTGAAAAAGAGCCTACTTCAGGAGGAAGAAACACAAACTATAAAGTAAAAAATTATAGGAATCTCTAACAAGTTACCATTAAGCCAGAATATCAGCGAAAGTATATTTATAATGACAGGATAAAACCGAGTAAAAAGAAACCCGAGAGTCCCACATCAGCAAAAGTACAATCTGTTTTATATCAGCGAGCCTGTCTTATAGAAAAGAAAAATATTCTGCGGGTTGTCGTAGAAAACACTTGAATTGTAATCATCTATTTTTTCGCTGACGAAAGAATGGTAGGCCTTTTGCACAGCGGTAACGACATCACAGTTTTCGTCTTTCATAATCGCAATGACTAATCTTTTGTACACCTTGCCTATGTCCCAGTGTGTCGGCACTGAGTAGCGCGCAACCGCAACGTTGTCAAAATCACCGGTCTGTATGCACGCCTGCTTAATAAAATCATCTGCGACGGCATCTATATTGTCGCTGTGGTAAATATCTGCCAGTTCATATATTTTTTCAAGTCTGTCTGTTCCAAGTGCATCAACCACAGCTACACGATGATTTTTTGTTTTCCGAGCGATGTAGTCAATCAGACTGCACAAATAAAATATATCGTTTGATTTTTTCTCTTCACGCCCTTCCATTACCGCACTTCCTCACAAGATTCAAATTTCAGGCACTTCAGCGCCTTTTCAGAACAAAAAGCAATCTGATGCGTGGGGTACTTGAACTTTGTCATTACCCAAAATTGCTCCCGTGTAATAATTCCTTCCATAAAATCAGAAACAAAATTGTAAATCTGGTCATTCGCCATTGCACCGATAACAATGTCATAATTGTGCCTCTTTCCGCTTCTACAGTCAACTATAAAATCAAGCCATTCTTCCGTCATTGTTTTGAATTCCAAAATAGAAAGAGACTCGTTCATTAAGAGCGAATATACATTTATGATAGGAGAAGCAAAACGTTTTGCCCAGCGCTCTGCCTGTTCCTTTATGACGGTGCAGTAAAATGCCTCACCAAAATCCTTTGTATGCAGGCCTTTCAAAATCTTAGGTTCTTCAACTTTCGTATAGCTTCCATGGTAGACTAATGTTTTTCCCATATAAAAAGTATAACATAAAATAGAAAAAATTAAAACTCACACTTGACTAATCCTTATCTATTTTATATCATACTACTGTATAAAATTAATGTTTTTTTCTTAATGCGAGGAAAAGAATGCAGAAATATGTCAGTCTAAATTCAAGTTCTGTTCTGTTCGCATTAGTTGTGTTTTAAAATCTAGTAAAATATCTACAGATTATCCCTTAAAAAAAATCTCTCACAATTTTCTTACAACTAAAAAGGTAGGCTCCTTATGTCTCTTTTAAATGCCTTGTATACAATAATATTGTATCCGCTGGTTCAACTTATTGAATTTTCATTTCAAGTTTTTATGAGGTTTTCCCATAACACGGGAATATCTGTAATGGGGGTAAGTTTTACAGTAACTTTGTTATGCCTTCCTCTGTATATTGTTGCTGAAAAATGGCAAGAAACAGAAAGAAAAACACAAGCAAAGCCCTTCTGGGCTTGTCCTTTACTGGACAATGAATAATGTATTCAGTCTAGTGAAAAATGTTTTTTATAAACTTAAACATCCAATCAAAGTCTTTTATTACTGTGTCTTTATAGCTTGCCTTCTTGGAATAATTTTTGTTTTATTCGTATTTCATACTAAAAAAGCCAATAAGCTGATTTTTATTTCTGCTTCTCTTTTCATTATGATAGTTCCTT
>CAJOQA010000348.1 GCA_905236465.1 uncultured Treponema sp. | reverse complement strand
TTCATCATCTGGTTGCCCATCTGGTTCGGCATCATTTGGTTTTGCATCATGCCATTATTCATCATCTGACCATTCATCTGATTTGGCATCATTTGATTTTGCATCATTCCGTTACCCATCATCTGTCCGCCCATCTGATTTGGCATCATGCCGTTGCCCATGTTCTCATCCATACTATTTCCCCCTTCCAAAAATTTTTCCTAAAAGCGAATTACCAATCTTATTATTAACAGGTCGAAGCAACAAGTCTGGGACAGTCAAATCATATTGATAGTCACCAATTTGATGTTCTTCCATTATTTTTTTTGTAAAATATTTTTCCACACACTGATAGCCTGTCGGAACAAAAAAGATAATATCAAAAGCAATTAAGTTCAGCAGCGATACAATGATAGAATCTTCAAGGGACAAAGTCTTATCTGTTACACAGACAAAAATCAACTTTGGATTTTTTTTCGTAAAGTCAAAGCTCTGTATCATACGCACGATCTCTTTTGGTAAGTTCAAGCCCCAGGCAATAACTGAGTATTCAGAGCCGTTTTCCCCTATTCCTTTTACAAGCTTAGTTTTTATTAAAAGCTCAATTTTATCAAGGATATGGTCCTGCATCTCCTCTCGCAAAATTGCATAAGGAAAATCAGGATGTTTTTTTATCTTGTCTTTTAGAAGTTTTCCGTTTTTAAAAAATTCAGCAGCCAATCCCTTATACTTATTGGGGCTACCAGAAGCGATGTATGGAATTTTATGAATCAGCAAAGAATTTTCTGTTCTTAGCTCATTTATGGAATTCCAATAAGAACTTAGCTTTGCATCTTTTACACCGGACACTTTTGCAAACACAACGGGGATATTAACAGTGTCATTTTCAATCCTAAAAAATTGCCTGTAATTTACAGTAACATCCCACATAGCAGGTATTTCTTCATACATGGTCTGTAAAGAAATTGAATTTGCCTTTGCAAACTGTTGGCTCTTATAAAGACCGTTTGAATCACTGCTCATAATATTCATCATTTCCTGCTCGGCATGGGAAGCGACAGTCCCCATGGTAACTAAGTCTGAATCTTCTGGATACTTGTCTAAAGTTACAGACTCCGTATTGTTTTCTTCATAAAGCAAGTCATCAGACAGCATACACTTACTATTTAAATTAGGGGATAAAATCAAAACGTCAACAGGAAGGCGGGCAAGCATTTTTAAAAAGAGTGCTTCGTTGTCATTTTTACAGGCACCAAAGTAAATGAAAACAGCAACATCCGTTTGTTTCCAATTTATAAAAAGTCTTTCAGAATATCTTTTTAACCAGCACAAAAGGTATACGCTTTTACTAGAAAGCCTATTTATGTTTGAATCCTTTTTTTCTGCCTCTTGCAAAATAACATCGGCAAAGGCTTTTTTCATCAGCTTTTGAAGTTGTACATTGCTTGAATAGGTAATGTTTTGGGAAATATTTAAAATCAACTGTTCTGTATTAGCGTAGTTACTGCGCTTTATGCTGGCAATCTCTTCTGGAGTAGGATTCGGGATCTTATTGTTTTCAATAACAAAATGTCTTTTTGCCTTTTTTAGATCTTGCTGCAACCTGTACAAGTTGTCCGTATACACATACTTATCTTCAGCACCATTTATTAAAACAAAGGCATTATATATAAACTTCTCTTCTTTGCCCCGCATGAGCGTTGCTTCCTTTATAATCTCAAGTCCCCGCTGCCTTGAAATCCAGGCGTTAGTGCACATAATCAAGTCCGGTTCAGGACCATACAGGCGCTTCGAGACCTCTTTTTTAAGGGACGCTTCCCTAAGGCTTGCAAGGGAAAAATCAGATGGAAAAGGCTGTCCGCCAGAAATAAGCAGGGGGGTAGATATACTAGAACTTGCATCGATTTTCAAATAAGCAGCATCCCCCTGGTACTGCAAAAGCAGAATATCAGCTCCGCAAGTAGCGAGGGCAGAAAGAAGAAGCAGTTCATGCCTTGATACATAGCCCTCGTAGAGAATTTTAGGTAAATCATCATCCCCTAGGCTAAAAAGAACTTGCTCAAACCTATAATAGAGCCAGCAGAGAAATTTTATGTAGGTATTTTTTATGATACTTTCGTTCTTGCCCGATTTAAGCATATCCTGAAATATGGAAAGCAAGGCCATTGCAAGGTCGTGCCGCTGAAGGTCTTTCATTCTAGGAAGCCATTTTTTTAGCCCCCCTTCCATAAAGGCAAGGGTCATTTTAAAATCAGTCCCCATTAATTCAGTATAGTAGGAAAGATTCTTTTGGTCAGGGGCGGGAATTGAACCTTGAATGACGACACCTTTTTTTTTAGCTGCCTCATAAAAGTTTAATATCAGGTCATTTACAGTAGGGGCATAGTCATTCACGCGGTAGAAATAGATATACTTACCAGCTCTTTGCTTTAGGGGAGAGAAAAAATCGTCAAAACTTGTAGCACTTGCACGGGTAAACATCAGTTTTTCGCACCTGTCTTGTTCATAAGGTAGCCTAGAACCGACCCGACTATTCCCCCTAAAAGGTGGGAAAGGTTAGAAACATTGTCTTTTACAAAGATAGCCTGGTAGACCTGCTGCCCCATATATATGAAGGCAACAAGAATAAAAGTGACAGGAACCTTTCCTTCTTCTGAGCTCGTTATAGATGAAAGGAGGATAAAGGCAAAGACAATGCCACTTGCCCCAAGCAAGATTCTTGCAGGAAAGAAAACAAAAGACACAAGACCTGTGACAAGAGCAGTTGCAAGCATTACAAAAAGAATGTTTTTAGAACCGTACTTTTCTTCTAGCAGGGGGCCGACAACCAAAAGCATCGTTATGTTACCAAAAAGATGATTCCAATCAGCATGTCCCAAAACATGGGTAAACAGGCGCACGTACGTGAAGGGGCTAATTAGGGATGAACGGTAGACGCTGAAAAAAAAGACGTTTGTCCAGCCGGAAGTGACAGCAGCTAGTATGAAGGCTATAAGGCACAGAAGGGAGAAGGTGAGAATTACTGGTGAGTTGAAGGATATTTTTATTTTTCTTTCGCCATTCATCAAAAAATAACTCCGTACAATAGGAAAAGTATAACACCATTTAAGAATAAAGACAACATATCGACTAAAAAAAGATTGT
>CAJOQA010000347.1 GCA_905236465.1 uncultured Treponema sp. | reverse complement strand
TGCTAAGAAATATTAGTTTTTGGGTAGGTAAGTTTTGTATGTTAACAGGGAGCTATTTAACCTTTTGAAACGCGCTCCTGTTTTTTTGAAAGTTTCTTGCCATAAGTAACAAGCCATGGATGGCGACTTAGCGTCTGCAGATTTGCAAGCAAATCTGCAATCCCAAGAAAAATCCAGAATGGATTTTTCTTGGGCCACTTTCTTGCCATGAGTAAAAGCGCCAGGGAGGGCGCGTATTAGCAACACACAGAATTGCATAGTAATTCTGTGATCCTCAAAAAAATTACAGGAGGTAATTTTTTTTGAGGCAGATGGCGCTAGTTAGCGCCTGCAAGTTTTTGGATTTCTTCTAAAGATATCCCTGTTGCTATAGAGATTTCATTGGGGCTTAATAGGTTCATTGCTAATAGTGTTTTCGCAGTTTCCATTTTTCCTTCAGCTCTTCCTTCAGCTCTTCCCTCAGCTATACCTTTAGCTCTGCCCTCTGCAATTCCTTCCGATCTGCCAGCTGCTCTTCCTTCGGCTCTTCCCGTTTCGTAGCCATCTAGCCTTGCATCTGTCCAAATTTCATTCTCTTTTAAGTAATAGTCCATATAGGCCTCCTTGAACTTTTCTTCCTCTCTTAAAATTTGTACTGACTTTGCAAAGATTTTCCCTTTTTCACTTTTTGGTTTTCCCCCTGAAATAAGGCTAAGTAAATCTCTTTGAGCGGGATTTTTTGCCTTTTGGTATGCCTTTGTATTATATAACAGAATATATCTTTTGTCTTGAAATTCTTTATTGTCCAGTTCTTTTACCGTATTGCATATTGTATAAAGCGGTAGTCCCTTTGAAAAGAAATCAAACGTACATATAAAGATTGTAAGCAGTGTAGGAAGATTTTCATAAGGAGTCCCTTTTGGTAAAAGCCGGCTATCTGTGGTGGATTGGTAATAGCGGATTCTTAATGGAAGATCTTGCTTTTTTGTAGTTTGCATTTCTATATTTATTACTCTATTGTCTGCATATAGCTTTACATCAAGATAGACAGCTCTTCTGGATGGGCTTAGCTTTATTTTGTCTTGTTGCCTTATGTGATGTAATTCTGAAATCCGTTTATTTAAAAGAATCTCAAGAAATTCTTTACAGATACTTTCATCTTGCATTACATAGCCAAAGAAAAAATCATCAGCTAGGGTGATTGAATCCCAATCTGGTTCTTGAGGTGGAAAATAGTAGTCACAGGGCATATTGCCTCCTTAATAAAAGTTCTACTATATATATCACCTCAAAAATTCATTTTTTCAAAAAAATAGTCAGGATGATTTGTTCATCAGCGTAGCATTTACAATCTTATCCACGTTAAAGAAGTATGAGTCAACATTGCCCAGGTGCCAGCTTGTGAAAACTATGATTAGGTCCAGCTGAGGAACTATGAATATGTATTCACCGCCAAAGCCCTGTGCGTTGTAGCCTAAGTAACCCGCTTTTCCGTAGTTGCGGAGCCACCACTGGTAGCCGTAGCGGGAAACTTTATTTCTTGCCTGTAATGATGTCGATTCTTTTACCCAACTTTCACTGACAATTTGCCGTCCTTCCCACTTTCCCATGTTTAGGTACAAGAGACCAAATCGGGCCATATCGTAAACTGTCATTGCAAAACCGTTGCCACCGTCACCAATGCCTTGCGGATCTTTTCCTAGTTCTGCGGATGTAAGACCTATAGGGGTAAACAATACTTCTTTTGCATAGTCCAAAAGGCCTTTTCCTGTAACTTTTTCAAGAATTGCGGCAAGAAGGTGTGTGTTTCCCGTTGAGTATTCAAAAATTTGGCCTGGTTTGTGTTTCATTGGACGGCTGGTAAGAAAATCTATCCAATCTGGACTTTCCCGCCACTGATTCCACAAGTGTGAATCTGTGCCGGTAAGACCTGAAGTGTGGTTTAGGAGCTGCCTGATAGTTATTTTCCCCATATCCGCGTACTTAGCATTTGCAAGTTGTGGCAAGTATGAGGCTGCATAATCATTTATGCTTTTTATGTATCCTTGCTCTATGGCTATTCCAACTAGGGCACTTGTTATGCTTTTAGAACAAGACTGCAAAGTAAAAGTGGAATCTTTGCTGTAACCTTCCTTAAAATATTCATCTACAACTTTACCCTTGCGGATAATGAGACATGAATATACATCCTGGTCAAAAGACTTGAACACTGCTTTTATTACATCAGGATCAATGCCTGCTTCTTTTGCTGATGAGCCTTGCCATTCAAAGGCGGTTAGGGGAAGGGCTACTGCTAATAAAAGCAAGAGAATCATATATTTGCAGGTTTTTAGATTTTTTTGAAAACTAACGATGTATTTATCCCTCCAAAAGCAAAGTTATTGCTCATTACGTAATCGGCTTCTAGTTCTTGTCCGCTTCCTGTAATGTAGCCAAGCGGGGCACATTCAGGGTCTGGGGTAGAAAGATTGAGTGTTGGGTGAAACCAGCCATCCCTCATCATGTTTATTGTAAGCCAGGCTTCTATGCAGCCACAGGCTCCTAGTGTATGTCCAATGTAACTCTTTGTAGAAGAGATTGGAACTTGTCTGTTAAAGACCTGGTAGGTAGCTTTACTTTCAGCTATATCCCCGCTTCTCGTTGATGTGCCGTGTGCATTTACATAGGCGATTTTATTTGAATTTACGCCCGCATCTTTTAAGGCTAGGTTAAGACATTCTGCCATAGTCTGGCTATTGGGGTTTGTGATGTGGGTGCCATCCGCGTTGGTTGCAAAACCTGCAACTTCTGCAAAAATGGGCGCCCCTCTTTTTACTGCGTGCTCCATATCTTCTAGGACTAAAGTCCCTGCCCCTTCTCCTATTACAAGACCATCTCGGTTAGCATCAAAGGGTTTTGGTTCTGTTTCCGGATTTTCATTGTGGTAGGCTGTTGCCCCCATTGCATCAAAGGCCGCTGCATCAGGGGGAACTAGTTCTTCTGCTCCTCCTGCAAGCATTATATCTTGTATGCCGTTTTCTATTGCTTCGTAGGCATACCCGATTGACTGGCTACCCGAGGTACAGGCTGTATTTGTCGTGATAATCCTGCCCCTAATTTCGTAGTAGACACTCAAGTTTGCGGCACAGGTCTGAGGCATACACTTTATGTAAGTCTGCGAGTCTATGCGGCTGGTATCTCCATCCGAAATCATATAGTAAAGGTCTAAAATGGAATCCATACTGCCCATGCAAGACCCGTATGCTATTCCAGTCCGACCGTTTTTTAGTTCTTCTAGAATTGTGCCATCTTCATTTTTTAAGTGGGCGGCCTCTAAAGCCCTTTCACTTGCAATTAGGGAAAGAAGGGCAACTCGCCCCATCCCCCTGACTTTTTTGCGGGGAAATTTGGGCAGGTCTTTTGTGTAGGGGCAGCCAAGCCTCGTGTTCATCCTAGGGTACTTGTCCCAATCTTTCATGTAAACGGTACAATTTTTTAACAGTTTAAGATTTGTTTTAGCTTCTTCCCAAGAATCACCTATTGCACTTACAATACCGCCACCTGTTACTACGACCCGCCTCTTTCCGTTAGCTTTAAGAAAATCAGATGAACTCATATTATGCCACCGTTTACAGAGATTACTTGTCTTGTGATGTAGCCAGCATCTCCACTTAGCAAAAAGACTGCCAAGGCCGCAACTTCACTGCTCTTTCCAACCCTTTTCATGGGAATTGCAGGAAGAATCATGTCCAGTGGGGCTTCTTTTATCATATCAGTTTCGATGATGCCTGGGGCAATAGCGTTAACCGTTATGCTACGGCTGGCAAGTTCAACTGCTAGGGCTTTTACCGCTCCGATAAGACCTGCTTTAGAAGCCGAATAGTTTACTTGCCCCCTGTTGCCCATTATGCCGCTTACAGAAGAAATGGCTATTATCCTGCCTTCTTTTTTACGGCACATTGGTAACACAAAGGGCTGCACTATGTTATAAAAAGAGTCTAAGTTTGTGTGTACGACTGAGTCCCAATCTTCACTTTCCATACCGGCAAATGTTACGTCTTTGGCGATGCCAGCATTGCTCACTATGCCCCAAGGAGCCCCGTGTTTTTCTAATAGTTCTGCTGTTACCCTGTGGCAGGATTCCCTGTCAGTTAAATCAGCTTGAAAGAGTTCTCCCCTGCCGCCAGCTTCTATTATTAAATTAAGAGTTTCTTCAGCTTTTTCTTTTCCCATATTGTAGTGGGCAAGGATGTAGTAGCCCGCTTTTGCTGCCTGTAAACAGATTGCTCTTCCTATTCCGCCAGAGGCCCCTGTAACTATTACCTTTTTTTCTACCATAAAAATTTCCTTTTACTGCTTAAGTAAGTCTGACAAATCTTTTATTTCCATAGCTGTAATTTTGGTTTTTACAGCTTCTGCCTCTTTTCCCCTTGCAAATGCCTGGCAGATATAGCAGCACAGTCCGTTTGAATTGTATTCTTCTTCAGCCTGTATGCAGACTTCTGTCCCTTTTGAAAAAGAGTGGATATTAGATTTAAATTTACTTAAAGTTAATATAACTCCAGGATTAGGTTCTTCCTCCTGATTCTTTATCTTTTTGATGGTCTGTAAAGCCGCTATAGCTTGGGCCATCATCTCAAAACTTGTAAATGCGGGAATCCCTTCTAAATCAGCTTTATAAAAAATATTGTCTTCACTTATTTCTTTTAGACATGTGATTGTCATGGTCTTTAGGTCATAAGATTCAACACTGTCAAGCAAGAACATCTTTCCTTTTTGAGGGACTAAGTCCTTTAGCTGCTCCTTTTCAACTTTATCGGCAATTGGAATTTTTAGTAATTGAGCCCATTCCATTTTAGTCCTCCTCCAAAGAAAGAACTTCTGCAAAATTTGCTCCGCCAAAGGCAAATGATGATGTTAAAATATTCTTAAGGTTTAAAACTTTTTCGCAGGTGCTGACTATATTGACAGCAGGAAGTTCTGTATCGTAAATGCCGTCCCACTTTTGTGGAGGAAGTAGGCCTTCTTTTAGGGCAAGGGCACATATTGAAGTCTCTAAGGCTGAAGCTGCCCCTAAGGTGTGGCCGGTTATGCTTTTTGTGGAAGAGGCGGGAACGGGGTAAGATGCAAAGACTTTAGAAAGTGCTTTTGCTTCCATAGCGTCATTAAAAAGTGTTCCTGTTCCATGCAGGTTCACATAGCCTATTTCTTCTGCCCTAAGCCCTGCATCTTCTATGGCGTCTTGCATAGCCTTTGCTGCCCCCTCTCCTGTGGGATTTGGGCTAGTTATGTGGTAGGCGTCCGATGACATTCCAAAACCTGAAAGCTTTATTTTTGCAAAGTCCCTGTCAATAAAGTCCCTGCTTAGAACAAAAAAGGCTGCACCATCCCCTAACGTTATGCCTGAGCGGTTTTTGCTGAAGGGGTTTGTTGCTTGCGCTGAGACTGCCCCTAATGAATCAAAGCCTAAAAGGGTAGTATCGGATGCAATGTCTACCCCGCCAACTATTGCAGCATCTGCAAAGCCAGCTGAAATCAGCTCTTTGGCCTTGAGGGCTGCAGCTGCGCTTGATGAGCAGGCTGTGGTAAAGGCTAAAGAGGGGCCTTTTATATCGTACTTTTTGCTTACAAAGGTTGCGACGTAATCTGCCCCTTGCATCTCTATCGTATATTCTTTGTCAAAGGCCCCTTTTTCAAAGTAGACCCTGTGACCTGCAAGTGAAAATTCACTGCCATTGTCACAGGTGCCGACGCAGACTGCGATTCTTTCTTTTCCGTATTTAGACAGAGCTTTTTCTATTACTGAATCAATCTGGCTTAGGGCTGCATTTTCTATGCGGATAACCTTCATGTCAAATTCTGCATTGGAAGCTGATAGGCTTGAGTCAGGGATTCTTGCTGCAATATATTCTTTTGAGTTGAAAGTGCTTGTCTTTTTCATGCAGGAATTGTCTGCCTTGCATATAGCTTGCCAAAGGGCGGGACTTGTTAGACCTGCAGCGCTTGTAATTCCAGGACGCGAGATGTACATGTCCTAAAGCCTCCTATATGCCAGTTAGCGTGTAGCTATAGCCACGCAGAAAGTTTTTTATGATTACAGACTTGCTTCCTATCCGTATGCTTTCTATCAGCGTTGAACCATCATATATGTTTCTGATTCTTATTCCGTCAAGGGAGGTTAGTTCTGTAAATTTTAAGCCTGATTTAAAGTAGTTTTCTTTTAGGGCTGAAAAATCATAGTAGACGTTTTGAATGTCAGCAATGAAGTATTCGGCTTTTACGCTTTTAGGAAAGTAAGAGGATGAAAAATTAATATAATTTTCAGTATAGTCTAACTGTCCCATTTGAACGCCAAAATCATTCAGCAAGACAATGGAAATGCCACTTTTATCTGATTGAAAATAGGCCTGTGCTGAAAATTCCTTTTGCGAAAATGTTCCAGTAAAGGCTTGCAACCCTTCAACTGAATTTTCAGCATATTGAGGAGAAAGTAGGGTGATACTTTTTGAATTTGTTATGTAAACTGGATTTAAGCTGCTTTTAGGACGACTTGCACATGAAATCAGACTTAAAATGAGCGGCAAAAGTAAAGAAAACCGTTTCATGTGCAGTATTATAAAGTTTTTTTAACCTTTAGTCTATATCTTCACAGGCAATTAGGTTAATCCCCGTATGCAGTAAATCTGACTGTAGGACTTGCCCTGCTTTTATGGGGGCCTTTATTGTAAGGCGGCGGACTGCCTGCATACAGGAAAGTAAAAGTTCTTTTGGTACTTCCCCGTCTGTTTTGGCAGAAACTAAGGGGCGCTTCCCTGATGTTACTGCTGCCGTGCAGGTGAGGGTCCTAGTTGGGGCTGTAACCTCTTTTTTCCCATAGGCAATCCCCCTTAGGCAGGAATTTCCTGTGACTTGAATTGCATCTGTGTCTATCCTGCCATTAATTTTTTCTGGTACTGTCACTTCAAGCTGGCACCCCATAGGGCAGATTATACATGTTAAGTTCTGTGTCATATTAGTCTCCTTAATCAATGGCATCTTGTGGCAGTTCTATGCTGACCGTAACCGGTTGCCCCGCAACTTTTAGCTTGGCAATCTCTTTTGAGCCTAAAATAAAGGTCTGCATTTCGCCAGGCCTGACAATCCTTTTTTTCTGGCTACATATTTCTTCTGTTCCAGAATAAACAACTGCCCTTATGCTTCTGTATATGTCCGTAGCCCTATACATGAGCATTATCTTTTCTTCGTCGTCCTTTCCGCTTGCCTCGGTTAGGTCTATGTGTTGGGGAACGGTGTAACGTAC
>CAJOQA010000346.1 GCA_905236465.1 uncultured Treponema sp. | reverse complement strand
TATAGTTACGCTTTAGTATGGCTACAACTACTAAAGCGTGCATTGTCCTCGCTAATGGACAAGTTTTTTATGGAAAAAGTTTTGGGGCTTCTGGTTGCATAATTGGGGAAGCCGTATTTACAACAGGAATGAACGGTTACATAGAAACATTAACTGACCCAAGTTATTACGGTCAAATTGTAACCCAAACATTCCCCCTGGTAGGAAACTATGGAATAATTCCTAAAGACTTCGAGAGTTCGTCTTGTCATGTCAGTGGCTATATTGTCCGTTCTTACTGCCAAGCCCCGTCCAATTTTCGTTGTGGCTGTGATTTAGATTCTTACCTTAAGCAACAAAAAATCATAGGACTTTACGATATTGACACACGGGCCCTTACTAAAGTTTTGCGGGAAGCCGGTGTTATGAATGCCATGTTGCTTGCCGGAGATAGCGAGGAAGTCAGCAAAGCCTTTGAAAGCCTTGAAAATCCAGAAAAAAAAGAAGAACTTCTAAAAGAAATCCGCTCATATAAAATTGAAAAAGCTGTAGAAAGCGTTTCTTGTTCAGCTGTAAAAATAGAAGAAGATTCTGCTACCGTTTTTGATGAGAGCGCAGCTTACCGTTTTGTCCCTGTAAAATCCGACGGAACGAAAGTTTACGATAGTTCTGTCGCAATGAAAGATGGAAAAGGAAAGAAAGTTGTCCTTTGGGACTTTGGGGCAAAGGCAAACATCCGCCGTGAACTTTTAAAGCGGGGACTGGAAGTTGTCACCTTACCCTGCACTGCAAGCGCAGAAGAGATTTTGGCCCTTAACCCTGACGGTCTTATGCTGAGTAATGGGCCTGGGGATCCGCAAGACAATGTGCAGATTATAGCTGAACTTAAGAAGATATTAGCAACAGGACTGCCTGTTTTTGGAATTTGCTTAGGGCATCAGATTTTGGCCCTTGCTAAGGGGGCACTTACAGAAAAACTTAAGTACGGGCATCGTGGAGCAAACCAGCCTGTCAAGGATTTGTCTACCGGCCGTGTATATATTACATCGCAGAACCACGGCTATGCGGTAAAAAATGACAGTCTGCCTTCTGGTGCACAGTTAAGCTTTGTGAACACAAATGACGGAACTTGCGAGGGAATTACCTACACAGATATTCCGGCCTTTAGTGTGCAGTTTCATCCCGAAGCCTGTTCAGGGCCATTGGATACCAGTTTCCTTTTTGACAACTTTGTTAAGCTGATAAACGATAGGAATTTTTATAGGAACTACAAGGCTTCTTTTGACCGCATTGATTCCATTAAATACTTTGCGGGAACAATAAAATCAACTAAAGCTAAGCGTGTTAATGCCTAAGTCAAAAGTTTTTATCCTTTTGCTTTCTGCCTGCGCTTTTATTTTTTGCGCTTGTACATCGCAAAAGGTGACATCAAAAAGGTCTCTTGAAAACAGTCAGCTTGAATCTATGACTGTTCAAGACCTTGTGGGGCAGATGGTTGTTTGCGGCTTTTCCGGCACAGAGCTAACTGATGACTTTGCTGATTTCTTGCGGACTTACAAGGTTGGCGGTGTAATCCTGTTTGCGGGTAACATGAGGACTTTACAGCAGACCCGTAAGCTTTGCTCCGATATACAAAAAGTCGTAACAGAAACTACCGGCTTTCCTGCCTTTATCTGCACTGATCAGGAGGGAGGGGCCATTTGCAGGTTGCCTAAAAAAGATTTTCTTCCTTTGCCTGGTGCTTATGAAATTGCATCTTTTAAAAATCCAAATCTTGTTTTTCAGGCAGGAAAGCTTACTGCAAAAGAGTTACTCCTTTGCGGAATAAATGTTGATTTTGCTCCTGTAGCAGATATCAATTCAAATCCAAAAAATCCTATTATAGGAAAAAGGGCCTACGGTTCAACGGCAGAAGATGTTATTTTGTATTCAGGAAAAATGGCGCAGGGACTTTTATCTGAAGGCCTCCTTTGTGCGGTAAAGCATTTTCCAGGTCACGGAGACACAGACACTGATTCGCACTTGGGCTTGCCCAGTGTAAATAAAAGCTATGAGCAATTACTTGATTTTGAGCTTAAGCCCTTTAAGGCAGCTGTGGATTTAGGTGTTCCCATAGTAATGACAGCCCATATTCTTTTTCCAAAAATCGATGATACTTACCCTGCCACAATGTCCCATAAAATCTTAACGGATATTTTACGGGGCGATTTGGGCTTTGCCGGTTTAATTATTACTGACGACTTAGAGATGGCGGCTATTAAAAAGCATTATGGCCTTGTGGATGGGGCTATGGCAGCTGTTAATGCTGGTGCTGACTTATTGTGTCTTTCTGTTTTTTCAGAAGGGGGCAGTGAAATCTGCGATGCCTTGGCTTTATCCGTAGACCGAAAGCGGCTTGAGCAATCAGCTTTACGAATTATAGGGGCAAAAGAAAAGTTAGCCGACCTGCCTTTAGCTAATCAAAATCTTTTAAAATCCCTGAATTCAGATATGAAAAAAATCCGGAATGGGAAATTGCTTGACAGCTGATAATTTTAGTGATACTATAAAAAGAAACTAAATGATTTTTTAATTGGAGTTTTTTTATGCAGATTTCAGAAATTCAGTTGGAGCAGGTACGCAATCAGATTGCACGTATAAAAAAATTTGGCAAAGGTTTTTATGCAGAAAAACTAAAGAATATAAATCCTGAAGACATAAAAAGTCAGGCAGATTTTGAGAATCTTCCTTTTTCTTCTAAGCAAGAACTGCGGGATGCTTACCCCCTAGGACTTGCTTGTGTTCCTGATGAAGAAATTGTCCGCATACATTCATCATCTGGTACCACGGGTACACCTGTAATTATTCCCTACACTCAAAAAGATGTTGATGATTGGGCTACCATGTTTGCCCGCTGCTATGCTATGGCTGGCATTACAAAAAAAGACAGGATTCACATTACTCCAGGTTACGGCTTGTGGACTGCAGGAATAGGTTTTCAGTTGGGCTGTGAAAAATTGGGTGCTATGGCTATTCCAATGGGACCTGGAAATACAGAAAAGCAGTTGCAGATGATGCAGGATATGCAGTCGACTGTTTTGTGCGCAACTTCAAGCTATGCCCTTTTGCTTGCCGAAGAAATTGAAAAGCGGGGCTTAAAGGGAAAGATTCATCTTAAGAAGGGAATCATCGGCTCTGAGCGCTGGGGCGATAAAATGCGGGCTAGGATTAAAGAGATTCTTGGCATTGAAGAATATGACATCTACGGCCTTACAGAAATTTATGGTCCTGGAATAGGGATAAACTGCCCTGGTGAAAGTGGAATCCACATTTGGGATGACTATGTTTATATAGAAATTCTTGATCCTGTAACAGGAAAACCTGTTGCAGAAGGGGAAACTGGTGAAATTACATTGACTACTTTGCAAAAAGAAGGGGCACCGCTTTTCCGCTTCAGGACCCATGACCTTGCAGCCTTTATCCCTGGCCAATGTTCTTGTGGGGCAAAGTACCCCCGCATAACGCCTATCTTAGGAAGGTCTGATGATATGGTAAAGGTAAAGGGGTGTATACTTTTCCCAAACACTATAGAAAATGTCATCAAAAAAGTTCCTGGTACGCTTAGTGAATATAGGGTTGAAATTGAACACGCTGACGGCCGAGATCAGTTGACTCTTTTTGTTGAAGTTGAAGGCGGTGTTGACAGGGCAGAGGCGGCCTTGACTTTGCAGTTTAAGTTTAAGGAAGAGCTTAAGATGACTCCTCTTGTAAAAATAGTTGGGGAAGGCGATTTGCCTAGAAGCGAAAAGAAGACCAAGCGCATAATAGACAAGCGTTTTTAGTCATGTGGGGAATCTTTAACTACCAAATTAATAAAGTAATCAACTAAAAGATCTATTTTTTTTAGTTGATCCAAATTTGCCGGTAAGTTAAAAAGTTGTCCTACGCCTTCAGCAGGAGTTTGCATTACAGTTTGTTTTCTTTCCATAAGAAAGCGGTTTAATAAGTCGTTTATTCCGCTACAAAACCAAAGGACACTGTATTGCAACCTTTGCTTTTCCATTTTTGGAAGTTTTTCTTTTTGAATTAAAGTCTGCAAAATTGTTAGGGTTTGCTTTGCGAGCTTTGTGTCGTTTTCCCTAACGATTTCCATTGCTTCTTTTGAAAAATACTTTTGGCTTTGCACAAATGTGTAAATTTCAAATAGGGGATTTTTTTGAAACATTTTAAAATACCTGTTGACTGTTCCTTTTAAAACTGCTGAGGCTGAGTATTTTTCCGCAAGTTCAGTCAGGTTAGAAGGGGAGAAGGTCATAGCCCGTAAGTAGCCGGCGCAATACAGGTTTGTTTTGCTGATAAGGTCTTCCCTGCTTTCAAAGTGATTATAAAGTGAAGCCTTTTTTATACCGAGCCTGGTGGCTATATCTCCTAAGCTAGTGGCTCCTGTTGAGTAAATGAAAGAAAGCTCAAGCAAGGCCTGTATTACTTCTTCTTTTGAAATTTTTTTTCCCACTTTGAATTCCTTATTAGCTAACAACCGTTAGTTTATAGTCTATACTAACTTAAAGTTTTTGTAAAGGGAATAAAAGCCTGCATTTTACTCCTTTGCAAAGCTATTTTTTTGTGCTAGACTGTTTTTTATGAAAGCAGTTATTATGGCGGGTGGAAAAGGAACCCGTATTCAATCAGTAGCAAGTGATATTCCCAAACCCATGATTCGGATTTTAGGAAAACCAATTCTTGAGCATCAGATAGAATGCCTTAAGTCTAATGGTATAACGGATATAACTTTGGTAACTGGTCATTTGGGGCATTTTATAAATGAATACTTTGGCGATGGCTCTAAGTTTGGTGTTAATATAAAGTACTATAATGAGACCTCCCCTTTAGGAACTGCAGGTGCCCTTTATAAAATAGAAGGCTTGGATGAAGATTTTTTGCTTCTTTGTGGCGATACAATTTTTGATATAGACATTAACCGCTTTGCAAAATTCCACAAGGAGCATGGGGCTTACGCAAGTTTAATGGCCCACCCTAACAGTCACCCCTACGATTCTTCCCTTCTTGTAACAGAAACAATTTTCCCTGGGCAAGAAGGAAATAGAGACTTAGGTGCCCTGCCCCTTGAAACTTGCCGTGTTGTAAGATGGCTTAACAAAGAAGAGAATGCGACTATTGAGCACGAAAAGGAAAACCTTTGGTTTAAGAACCTGGTGAATGCAGGAATAGAGATAATTTCACCCGAACTTCTTAGGGAAGCAAAAAAGCATCTTAGCAAAGAAAAAATCGACTTAGACAGGGATATTCTAAAGCCCGCTGTTTCTTCTGGTAGGATTTTTGCTTATAGGTCAAGTGAATATATAAAAGATATGGGAACCCCAGATCGCTACTATCAGGTTGAAAAGGATTTAAAGAGCGGACTTGTTGCTTCTAGAAATCTTAGGGAAAAGCAGAAGGCTGTTTTTTTAGACAGGGACGGAACAATAAATAAAAGTGCTGGTTTTTTGTGTAGCCTAAAGGATATGATTTTGCTAGAAGGGGCAGCTGAGGCAATAAAGGCTATAAACAATGCAGGCTACTTAGCTGTCGTTATTACAAATCAGCCCCAAATTGCCAGAGGAGAAATTTCTTTTGAGGACTTAGACCGTATCAATTCAAAGATGGAAACCCTTTTGGGCAAGGAAGGCGCTTATTTGGATGCCTTGTACTTTTGCCCCCATCATACCGATAAGGGCTTTGCAGGGGAACGACTTGAATACAAGTGTCAATGTTCTTGCCGTAAGCCTAAGCCAGGCCTTCTTTTGCAGGCAGCAAAAGATTTAAACATTGACCTGACTTCTTCTATTATGATTGGGGACAGCAACCGAGATATTGAGGCTGGAAAGAATGCAGGCTGCGCTAAGACCCTTTTGGTAAAGGAAGATTTCAGCCTGCTTGATGCCGTAAAGACTTGCCTTTAGAATTTGTATTCGTAATACAGGGGGATGCTGAATCCCCATTCATGCTTGTCAGTCTCTGTTTGCCTACGGGTAAATTGTGCCCCCGCAGATATTGTGCTACTACTGAAGTATAGCATCAGGCGGGGGTAGACTGTAAAAGCGTCCCTAGAAGCAGGGGAGTCCTTGCTGTTGAATGCCCCATAGTAGAAAAACTGTGGGCGTAAACTGATATTGTTATTGAGCGGAGCTAGGATCTGTAAGCCAAGATATACGGGCACATAGTCGCTGTCTAAAGCAAGCCCGCCTTCTCCTTCTAGGGTAAAGGAAATGTCCCGTGCGCTGACATTTACGTTTACAGAGACAAACTGACACTTTCCCACTGCTTTGCAGTTAGTTACAAACTTGTATACCGTATTTGTGGCATAGGCATCTGCATTCATTGTGTAGGAAAGGAAGGCGGACACTTTTAGAGGGGCATCTTTTTTACCTGTTGAAAAATGGCTTGCCAAGGTAAAAGAAAAGTCATCTTTGCTGCAAGAATCCTTGTCGCTATCTCCTACAGCGTCATAGAGCAGGGTGCCTCCAATAGTTAAAGGAAAAGGTGTAAACTTGTAGGAAAGTCCGCCGTTAAGGCCCCAACCGTCTTGGTCAAAGGATTTGTAGCTTTCGCTTAGGGGCAGGGCAAGTCCGCCAGTAAATCCCTGGCTTTTTATTTGTAAGCCTAGTCCTGTTTTACCCCAGCGGACACTGCCAGTGTATGTTTCTGCTAGAGGAAAGTAGCCACCGGTAAGGTAGTAGGAATATAACTTACCGGCAGCAAGTTCTACTGCTTCATTGCCTAAGGGCCGCATTTTTATGTAAATCTTTTTTACGTCTAGCTTTTGGCTTTCATCTTCTTTTTTTTCTGCAGGGCTAAGCCGGTAGTATATCTTTCCTCCTGCACTCACATAGTCAGTTGAAATGTCTGTTTTTAGTAGCAGGTAAGAACCCCCAAACTGCTTTTGGGCAGCTTCTTCTGCCTCACGCTCTATAGGTGTTATACCTGCCGTAATACTTGACTTTGCGCTTTGTGAAAAAAGGTGGCTTGTGGCAGTAAGCAAAAAAAATGCTACTGCCGTAAGTGTTTTTAGTTTCATTTTTTACTAGAACTCTTTTTACTTGCAGTTTTTTTAGCAGCGGGCTTTTTTTCTGCAGTCTCTGCTTTTTTGCTGCTACTAGTCTTTTTGCTAGTACTTTTCTTTTCTGCAGTTTCAGCCTTTTTTGCACTTGTGGCTGTCTTTTTACTAGTACTTGCTTTTTTTGTTGTACTTTTCTTTTCTGTGGCCTCTGTCTTTTTACTTGTGCTAGCCTTCTTTGTAGCAGTACTTTTCTTTTCTGCAGTCTCAGCTTTTTTGCTAGTGCCAGTCTTTTTAGCAGAGGTTTTCTTTTCACTAGCCTTTTTTGTAGCAGTCTTGCTTGCACTGGTCTTTTTAGCAGTGCTTGCTTTGTTTGTAGTTTTTTTCTTAGGTTTTTCTTCCTTTTCTGCTTCTTCAACTTTAGGCTCTAGCACAACCTTTACTTCTGATTCAGAAACTGTATCTATTTCTTCATCGCTTTCTTCACTTTCAATGATTTCCTCATCATTTTTACTGTCACTTCCATCTTCTTCAAAAAGGTCTACAACTTTTGGCATATCTTCTACAAAAGAAGCGACTTCTTTTTCTTGTTCAGGGGAAAGTTCAATGTTTGATTCATTTTTTTCTTCACTGGCAAAAGTAGGCTCAACTTCAACTTCTGCCTCTGCTTCTGCCTCAACTTTAGCTGCTTCCTCTGCCTGATCAGCATCTACAATTGTTTTATCTTCTGTTTCAGGCGTACTTTGTTCTGGAATTTCTTCTTTTGTCTCATCTTTTTTTGCGAATAAATTTTTAAATTTTCCAAATAGGGATTTTTTTTCAGACATATTCGTATCTCCGTTTTGTTTTTTTATTTTTACGCTACTAAAGCGCAATTTACATTCTAAGGCAGCAATTACTATCACTGCGTAAGAGAAATAGTGCAAGGGGGCATCTAAACTTGCAAAATAATTATAAACCCCATGGAATAAAATAGCAAATAAAAAAGTTATTATTTTTGCGTTTTTATGCTTAGCGGAATAAACAAAAATTCCGCTCAGGGCCGCACACAGGGTATGGATTGCAACTGCTGTAAAAATTCTAATTTCTACACTTCTGTTTCCATTTATAAAATAAATCAGAGTTTCAAGACAACCTAAGGATAAGCCACAGAGAAGTGAATAAACTAAAAAAGTTCCTTTTTCAGTTTTTTTTGCAGGAAGCAGGAATAAAAAGGCTGCCTTTGCCCCTTCTTCAATAACCCCGTTTATAATAATCATTCTCAGCAAGGTTAGGGCTGGGCCTGTCCTTTTTGAAGGCATAAAAAAACTGATTAGAATTAATATTGCCTCGATTGGAATTAGCGAAAGCAGTCCGTACAGACAAGCTAAAAGTCCCTGCAACTTGCTGAAACCCCTGACTAAGAGTAAAAAACAAATATAAAGTGCAAGCAAGGGAATAAAACACAGTGCAATGGATGCACAAATACTCATGGGAATTATAGTAAAATAAAAGCAATAAAAATGCAAGGGGGAATCTGCTTGAAGTGCTACTTGTTTTCTACTATAATATACCATTCATAGCTTTTAGATTTTGGGGTTTTTGATGAGTTCTACAGGTATAAAAGACAAACTTTTAGTTGGAATTGATATAGGTTCTACAACGACCAAGATATTTGTTTGGGATCGTGAAAAAAAAGAATGCCTCTTTTCTGATTACAGGAGGCACCATGCAAATCAAAAAAAATCAGTTCTGTTAGCGCTTAGGGAATTCAATGAAAAGTTTGCTCTTAGGGAATGTCGTATAGCCCTTACCGGTTCAGGCTCTAAACCTTTGGCAAAAAAGCTGGGACTGCCTTTTGTTCAGGAAGTTGTTGCTAATTCAATAGCCTTACGTTCTAATTACCCTGAGGTAAGGACAGCAATAGAGCTTGGCGGACAGGATGCCAAAATGATTTTCTTAAGTAAGGATTCCTCATCTGGCAAAATAAAAGTAGATGACATGAGGATGAACGGGTCTTGTGCAGGGGGTACTGGGGCTTTTATAGATGAGGTTGCCTCAATACTTAAGTGCCCAATTGAAGACTTTGACAAGCTTGCTTCCGAAGGAACATGTGTCTATGACATTTCTGGCCGCTGTGGGGTTTATGCCAAAACTGATATTCAGCCACTTTTGAATCAGGGAATATCTAAAGCAGATTTAGCTCTTTCAGCTTTTCATGCAATCGCAAAGCAGACTGTCGGCGGTTTGGCTCAGGGGCTTGATATAAAAAGTCCCGTTGCTTTTGAAGGTGGCCCCCTTACTTTTAATAAGACTTTAATAAAGGTCTTTATTGAACGCCTTAACCTAAGTGACAATCAGGTTATTCTGCCCCGCCACCCTGAAGTGATGATAGCCTATGGGGCTGCCCTGTCTTTAGAAGAGCTTTTTGAAAACTTCAATCAAGAACATTCAGTTTTAGAGCTTATAGAAATTCTTGAACAGGAACTTGCTGAAAAAAAATCTGATAATTCACCCTTGTCTTCCCCCTATTTTGAAAGCGAAGAAGAGAAAAAACTCTTTTTTGAACGTCATGCTAAGAAGAGGCCTAAAATATATACTTTTGCCCCCGGGGAAAAAATATCCGCCTATTTGGGAATAGATTCTGGGTCTACTACAACAAAATTTGTTCTTATAGATGAAGACAATCAGATTCTTGATTATTTTTATGCAAGCAACGAAGGTGATCCCCTTGTTGTTGCAAAAAATGCCCTGATAAAAATGCGTAACCGCTACCGCAACGATGGTGTTGACCTTAAGATTTTGGGGGTTGGTTCAACCGGTTACGGCGAGCTACTTTTTTCAAAGGCCTTTCAGACAGAATACCATGTGGTTGAGACGGTGGCGCATGCAAAGGCTGCAAGCCATTATGTAGGCGATGTTGACTTTTTGCTAGACATAGGCGGTCAGGACATGAAGGCTATCTGGCTTTCCGGTGGGATTATAACTAATATCTTGGTTAATGAGGCCTGCTCTTCTGGTTGCGGTTCTTTTTTGCAGAACTTTGCGGATACCCTGGGGATTCCTGTTCAAGATATAGCGGAGGCTGCCTTTTCTTCAAAAAGCCCTGCTGTTCTTGGAAGCCGGTGTACTGTTTTTATGAACTCAAGCATCGTTACCGAGCAGCGCAACGGCAAGTCTCCCGCTGATATAATGGCCGGTTTGTGTAGGTCAATAATAGAGAATGTTTTCACAAAAGTTATCCGCATTTCCAATGTGGATAACTTGGGTAAAAAGATTGTGGTCCAGGGGGGAACTTTCCAAAACGATGCTGTCCTTAGGGCAATGGAAAAGTACATTGGAAAAGAGGTAATCCGTGCTCCTTACCCTGGTATAATGGGGGCTATTGGTGTTGCCCTGCTTACAAAAGAGAAGATGCAAAAAGAAAAGGTACAGCCTTCTTTTATTGGTCTTGATGCCCTTGATTCTTTTTCTTACAGCCAGGAATCAAATGTCGTTTGCCCCTTCTGTACTAACCATTGTAAAAGGACTATTGTAAACTTTTCTAACGGAGCTTCCTGGATTACAAACAACAGGTGTGAGAAGGGGGAGATTTTAGGGTCCGCAAAAGACGAAAGTGTTAGGGAAAAATTAAAAGAAGCGAACTTAGAAAAAGCCCCTAACCTGTTTAAATATAGGCAGGAACTTTTATTTAAAGACTATAAGTTGCCTAAAAAGGTAAAGAGCCTTGGAATTACAATAGGGCTTCCCCGCGTGCTTTCCTTTTGGGAATCAATGCCTTTCTGGACTACCCTGTTAAAATCCTTGGGGTTTGATGTAAAACTTTCGGATATCAGTTCCCGAAAAATGTTTGAGGCTGGGCTAAGCGCTGTAGCTTCAGATACAATCTGCTTTCCCGCAAAGCTTGTTCACGGGCATTTACGCAATCTTGCAGAAAAAAAAGTTGACAGAATTTTTATGCCTATAGTCGCCACTTTGCATAGCCAGAATACGGAAAGCACCAGTGAATATATGTGCGCCATTGTAAAAGGTTATTCCTGGGTTATAAAGAATTCCGATAACCCTGAAAGCCGGTGGGGAATTCCCTACGATGCCCCTATTTTCTTCTGGTACACGGATCGTGACCGCAACAGGCAGCTGACGGATTACTTTACAAAGAAATTTAATCTTAGCCACCGACTTGTGGATGCTGCGATAAAAAAAGCAGATCAGGCTATGGCTGAATTCCATCAGAACCTTGTTAGCGCTGCTCAAGAGATTATTGATGAGGTTACGGCTAAGAAAAAGTATGCAATCGTTCTTGCTTCCCGCCCTTACCAAAATGACCCCCTAGTAAACCATGGGCTTCCTGAACTTTTGACAAGTTTTGGCATTCCTGTTCTGACGGTGGATTCTGTTCCTGGAATAGAGCAGGTTGATCTTAGTAAGTCTAGGTTGGATATAGTCAATAACTTTCATGCCCGTATGCTTTCTTCTGCTGTAATTGCGGCAGAAACGCCTGCCCTTGAATATGTTCAATTTGTAAGTTTTGGTTGCGGTCACGATGCCTACCTTTCTGATGAAATAGTCAGGCTGATGAAAGAAATTTCTGGTAAGACTCCGCTTGTACTAAAAATGGATGAGTCTGATGTTCAGGGGCCCTTGCGCATTAGGGTTAGGTCTTTTGTTGAGACTATACAGATGAAGAGGGATTTGAATACTTCCATTCATTTAAATGATTTGCCGGATCCTTATCCTGTTAAGTTTTATAAAAAAGATGTCAAGGAAAAAATTCTTTTGGTTCCAAATACCTCCCATGCCTTCAGTCGCATTATGGCTGCTGCTTTGTCAAGCCAGAACTTAAAGGCAATTCCGCTTGAGTTAGGAAGGGAAGAAGCAATAAAACTTGGCAAAAAGTATGTTCATAATGATATCTGTTTTCCTGCCCAAATTGTTATTGGTGAATGTATTGCGGCTTTGAAGTCCGGAAAGTATGACTTGAAAAATACCGCTGTGGGAACTGCAAAATACATTGGTGACTGTCGCTTAACCCATTACGGGGCACTTTTGCGCAAAGCCTTGGATGACGCAGGCTTTGCAGATATTCCGATTGTTACGAATGATGACAAGGACTATCACAACCTGCATCCTGGCTTTAAGATGGGGCTTTATGCTTCCTTAAAGCTCGCGGTTGCTTTTCCTATGATTGATGCCCTAGAAGGCCTTTTGCGGAAGATGCGACCCTACGAGAAAAAAATCGGTGACAGCGATGCCGCTTTTGAGAAAGCAATGGATGTTTTGATTGAAGGCATGAAGGGCGGAATTAGCTCCATGAAGAAGTCCTTTAGGAATTCAGTTGAAATAATGAAGGGGGTTGAATACGACAGGTCTGTTTTAAAACCAACTGTTTTAATCGTTGGCGAATACCTGCTGAACTTTCACCCTGGCGCAAACAGGGAAATTGAACGCTACCTTGAAAAAAATGGATTTGAAATTATTGAAGCTAAGATGGCAGATGTAATTCAAAAAACCTACTATGCACAGGATCGGCAGATTATAGAAAATAAGCTGACACGACCTGTCAGTCAGAAGGCTATGCTTCATGCAACTGCTACTGTTTTTGAGTTAACGCACAAATGGACAGATGATATAGCGCAAAGTCATCCCTTGTACGAAAAGCCGCCCAGACTAGGCCAGCTTGCAGAAGAAAGTGACGATATTATTTACCACACTTTTGATGCAGGGGAAGGAATACTTATTCCGGCGGAAATTATATATCAGGCTAAACATGGTTGCAAAAACTTTATAATTCTTCAACCTTTTGGTTGCTTGCCTAACCATATAATAGGGAGAGGAATTACCAAAAGGCTGAAGGAAATGTTCCCAGAAGCTCAAATTTTGCCCTTGGACTATGACCCCGATGTAAGTTTTGCAAACCTTGAAAATAGATTGCAGATGATGGTTATGAGCGCAATGAATTGAAATATTTTGGCATATAGTATAAAATAAGTCCAATATCTTGTGCCTTGCGAGGAAGAATATGATTTTTTCACCTGTTGAGATTCAGGAAACTGTAAATATGTTTATGCGGCAGAAGCTTGACATTCGTTGCATAACAATGGGAATTTCTCTGCTTGACTGTGCCTGTGAAGATGCAAAAAGGGCCAATCAGAAAATTTATGATAAGATTATGCGCTATGCAGGAAACTTAGTCCGTGTAGGTCAGGATATAGAAAAAGAATATGGTGTTCCGATTATAAACAAGCGTATATCCGTAACCCCTATCGCTCTGGTTGCGGGGGCATCTGGCGAGAGGTCTTATGTTGATTACTGCCGTACCCTTGATAAGTGTGCAAAAGAACTTGGCGTAAACTTTATAGGCGGATTCAGCGCCCTTGTTCAGAAGGGAATTACTCCGGCGGACAGAATCCTTATAGATTCAATTCCAGAGGCGCTTGCGGTAACGGACAATGTTTGCTCTTCCGTCAATGTCGGCACTTCAAAGAACGGCATCAATATGGATGCCGTAAAGCTTATGGGCGAGATCATTAAAAAGACTGCGGAGGTTTCTGTAAACTGCGCGGTGAACGGTTGTGCTAAGCTTGTTGTCTTTACTAATGCCCCCGAAGATAACCCCTTTATGGCCGGTGCCTTCCATGGACCTGGAGAAGGGGATGCCGTTATAAATGTTGGCGTTTCAGGGCCAGGTGTTATTCTTGCAGCTGCTAAAGAGTTTAAGGGCAGACCCATAAATGAACTTGCTGATGGAATAAAGAAGATGTCCTTTAAGATTACCCGTATGGGGCAAATGGTTGGTGTTGAGGCTGCTAAGCGCTTAGGTGTAAACTTTGGTATCCTAGACCTGTCTTTGGCTCCAACTCCTGCTGTAGGGGATTCAGTTGCCCGTATCCTTGAAGAAATAGGGCTTGAAGGGGCTGGTGCTCCAGGTACAACGGCAGCCCTTGCAATGCTGACTGATATGGTCAAGAAGGGGGGTGTCATGGCTTCTACAAATGTTGGTGGCTTAAGCGGTGCCTTTATCCCTGTGAGCGAAGACGAGGGGATGATTAATGCGGTAAAGCAGAATTCAATCTGTCTTGAAAAGCTAGAGGCCATGACTTGCGTTTGCTCTGTTGGTCTTGACATGATTGCTATTCCTGGTGACACTCCTGCTACAACAATCAGTGGTATTATGGCTGATGAAATGGCAATCGGTATGGTGAACAATAAGACGACCGCAGTCCGCCTTATACCTGCTCCTGGAAAGAAGGCCGGTGAATGGGTTGAGTTTGGCGGACTTCTTGGCGGAATGCCGGTAATGGACGTGAACAGGTTTAGCTGCGCAGACTTTATAAACCGTGGCGGCAGGATTCCCTCTCCTATACATTCGTTTAGGAATTAAGGGCACCTGGTTCTTTTAGAACTGCCTTTGGAGTAAAAAAATGGGGACATACACTTTTTCCAAATACGATTACTGTAAGGGTCTTGTGTGCCCCAAGAAACTTTGGCTGGATCGGCACAAGCCTCAAGAAGCAGATAAATCTAGAGAGGAAGTCTCTTCTATTTTTGCAGGTAATAGTGCAAAAAATCTTGCACTGACACTTTGGGGAAAGTTTGTAAAAGTTCCCTTTTCTGAAGATCTTGCAGAAATGACTTTTGCAACAGGGCAATTCTTAAAGTCAGGGGAAAAAAATATTGCAGGGGCAACATTTTGCTATAAGGAAGCCTTTTGTCGCATAGATATGTTGTGTCTCCTTTCTTCTAAAGAAATAGAGTTTTATCTTATAAAGAATACAGTTAGCATAAAGTGTGGCGCAGAAGACGAACTGGACTTTCAGTATTACGTATTGACTGAATGTGGTTTCGTTGTTCGGAAGGCTTGCATAGTTTATGTAAACAACCGTTATGTGCGGCAGGGAGAACTTGAAAAAGAAAAGCTCTTTGTTGTTAAAGACTGTACCGACAGGGCTTGCGCAAAATATGGTGAGCTGGCAAAAAGCCTTCAGGCCTTTAAAGTCTATGCGTCTACAATAGATGAGCCTGAACAAGAAGCAGAATACATGTGTAAGTCCTGCGAGTATTTCCGTTACTGCGACAAGAAGTTGCCCAAAGATGGATGCGCGACAGTCTTTGATATTGTAAACCTAAAGAAGGCCAGTGACTTGTATCAAGCGGGACTTGTGTCATTCAGGCAGCTTTATGATGCCGGCCTGCTTAAGGGCAATCAGCTGCAGCAAGTTGAAGTAGAACTTAATAATTTGCCCCCTCAGATAAAGAAAAAAGAACTGAAGGAATTTCTTAAAACACTTTCTTATCCCATCTACTTTCTTGATTTTGAAAGTTTTAATCCGGTTGTTCCCCTCTATGATAATTCCAAACCTTACCAACAGATTGTGTTTCAATACTCCCTGCATTACCAAAAACGGGCTGGGGGTAAGCTGTGGCACAAAGAATTTCTTGCTATGCCTGGGGCTGACCCCCGTAGGCAGGTGGCGGAACAACTTTGCAAAGACATTCCGAAAGATACTTGTACCACAGCATACAATATGTCTTTTGAAAAAGCTCAGATAAGGGACCTTGCTAACCTCTACCCTGACTTGTATGACCATCTGATGAATATCCATGACAATATCAGGGATTTGATGATTCCCTTCAGGCAACGCATGTATTACACAAAAGAGATGGCAGGATATTATTCCATAAAGGTTGTGCTTCCTGCCCTTTACCCTAATGACCCCAATCTTGATTACAATAAGCTTGAAGGGGTCCACAATGGGGGCGAAGCTAGCTCTGCCTTTCTTGCCATGCAGAATATGAAAGGGAAGGAGCTGGAAAGCAAGCGGGCCCAACTCCTTAAGTACTGCTGCCTTGACACCTTAGCGATGGTCAAGGTTCTAGAAAAGCTTAGAGAGGCTGTGCTATAAAATACTGCTTGACGATGTAGCGCTTATGTCTGCGGAATAAAAGGATGTATCGTAATTATAAAATTCCAACATCAAAGACGCAAGAAGGTCTTCCTCTTCTTCTGTTAAACTTTTTGAAAAAGATGGGTTAAGCCTGATTGATTGGTCGTAATTGTCTATAACCGCATATATTTCGCCGTAGACTGATACTTTTGTTCCGCAACTGGTGTTCATCCATAAATCGTAGGTCTTTCCGCTTGAATTTTTATAAGTTATTATTTTTGTAAAAACAAGTGGAAGAATCTGACTGTCTTGAATCATGGTGTTATCTTCTTCTTGCGAAATATAAAATACAGTTCCGTTTTTCCCACTTTCAATTGTATAGATATAGTCATAGAAATTTGTCGTTGATTTTTCGTCTTCTTCTACCCAGCCGTCAATCCTGTTAAAGATTGAGGTCTTGTACAAAAAGTTTCCGTCTTTACTGAATTTTCCTTCTTGTTTTAGTATGCCGCTTTTTTTTCCAACCCCAGCAATGGTTTTCTGACTTATATCTTTTTTTATAGAATCCATTGCAAGCTCATAGTTCTTCCATTTTATGCTCTTACCAGACAAATTTATAGTAAGGGGATAGGCGGTGAAGTCATCTGCTCCTTCTACATAGGCTGTGTTTTTTGTGCTGATGCAAGCTGTGAAAAAACTTGTAAAAAGTAGTGCCGTTATAAGCGATAAAAATTTTCTTTTCATATTCCCTCTAGTTTACTGAAATAATTAAGTCGTTGTGGTTCTTTGATAATGAATAATTAAAATCTTTTTCATCTGAAGAAATTATTTTTATGTAGCGATAGTTACTTAATTCTTTTCCTGTATAACAAGTGTCACTTGTATCTGAATCATTATCATCCTTCAGGGCAAGTCCTGTTATTTTTGTAAAAGGTCCATCTGCATTTTCTGAACCGTAAACATAAAAAACACTGCCTTGCTCAATACCGTTCCCGCCACGGATTTTTATGTTGTCTTTAAACTTTCCAGAAATAGCTTTTGTGTCGAATACTTGGGCTGCATCAACTTTTTCTGAATAATCTTTTTCATCTGTAAATATTAAGTTTAGATCATTATGGGACTTTGCAATAATGAATGCGAAGTCATATTGAGAATTTGTTGTTACAGCAAAGTACCTGAACTTTTTGACTTTGTAATCACACTTGAGTGAATCAGTGTCACCAAGTTTTTTTAGAAAACCAGTAGCAATATTTACCCAAGTGTCATTCTTGTACCCGTATACCGTTATTCCAAAATTTTTTGCAGAAGAAAGATTCTTTACTTTTAAGGCATCATTTGCCTTTCCTGCAATAGCCTGTGAATCAAAAACATAGGCAGGTCCTTTTGTAAATTCTGGTAATCCTTGAGCAAAAGAAAAAGTTACCATAAAAATTGATAGAAAACATAAAATTGCTTTTTTCATTTTTTCCCTCACAAAGCAAAAGTATGAATGTTTTTATTTTTCTTGTCAATAATGCATTTAGAGCTTCCAGCTTACGGCCTGACGGCGGGAATCTACAAAGCGGGCATAAAGTCCGCCTTTTTTTATCAAGTCTTCGTGTTTTCCTTCTTCAATTATTTTGCCTTTATCGACTACAAGAATCTGATCCGCATTTTGCACAGTCTTTAAGCGGTGGGCTATCATAATTACAGTTTTTTCTTTGGTCAACTCCGAAATTGCATTCATCAGCTCCTTTTCATTTTCGGGGTCAACATTTGCAGTAGCTTCATCAAGAATGATAATGGGAGAATCTTTTAGTATTGCCCTTGCAATAGAGATTCTCTGTTTTTCTCCGCCAGAAAGGCTGTCTCCGCCTTCACCTATTACTGTGTCATAGCCAGCTGGCAGTTTGCTGATAAAGTCATGGCAGCAGGCTTTTTTTGCAGCCTCAATTACTTTTTCCATAGGGGCATCACTTTGGCCGAAGCGGATATTGTTGGCAATTGTATCGTGGAAAAGATAAACGTTTTGGAATACAAAGCTGAAGTTTTGCATGAGCTCATCCATGTTCCACTTTCTGACATCTTTTTGGCATAAGGTGACCCTTCCTGAATCTACATCCCAAAAGCGGGAAAGCAAGTGACAAAGTGTAGTTTTTCCGCTACCGCTGGGCCCTACAATGGCGCATGTACTTTTTGCAGGAATGTAAAGTGAAATACCATCAATAATCTTATTTCCCTGCCTTTTTTTAGAATAAGAAAAAGCGATGTTTTCAGCTTGAATATCTAAAGCTTGTCCTTTTAAACTTTGAGAATTGCTAGAAGAGTCTCCGTCAATATCCATAATTGGAAGTCTTAGAATTGCGTTTGCTTTTTCCACACAAATGTCTATTGACCGTAACAATGCTGAATAGTTACCGCCAGATTCAAGTGCGTTAAAAAGCATAAAAGAACATATAATCATAATGGTGCAGGACGACAAGTCCATTGTTGCTGAAAAGTAAAATAAAAGTGATGCTACCATTATAGCGACTCCAGACAGTTTTGCGGCAAGAGATTGTAGGGCAGAAATTGGAATGCATCTCATTTCCATAGAAATGCAGGATTTTATCGCCTTGTCTATTGCCTTGTTGACTTTTGTTTTTTGCTTACCGGTTAAGTTGTATGCTTTTACTTCTGCAATGCCCTGAATGTACTCAAGGATTTTTTCTACTTGAGCAGTATCCGCTTGATTTTTTACAAGGGAAATATTTTTTACTGCAAGTCTCATAAAAAAATTAAGTACTTCAAAAAAAGCAAAACCTGCAAGCGCTATAAGGCCAATTCTCCAGTCAAAAAATAAAATCATTATGATGATAAAGATAGTATCTAAAAGTCCCTGCATTACCATCATAACAGCCCGTGTTGCAATATCGCCTAAAAGTTCCATGGTGTTAGTCGTAACAGATGTGATTTGCCCTAAACTGTTTTCGTTAAAATACCCCATTGGCAGGTAACGCAGGTGCTCTGCAATCTGAATTCTTTTTTTTGCGCTAGTCCTGTAGCCACCTTCCGTTTGCCACATGGACATTATCTTTTTAGTAATAATTGCCCCTGTCAAGCTGAAAATCAAAATGCCGAGAGATGTGTAAATTGTATTTGCGGTAAAGGGCAGCTTATCTATATACGTTTTTATAAGGGCAGCTACCATAACGGCGATTGCAAGAATTCTTAGTGCCATAAAAAATGAATTCACAAGCCCCACTATAATAGAACCGTAAAATTTTCTTCTGTTTTCCCTGTCACAAAAATCAAAAAATCTTTTTAATATTCCAAACATTTATGCTACCTCGCTGTCTTTTGCACTGATATGGCTTTCCCACATACTCTTATAAAGTCCGCCTGCTTTTAGCAAATCATCATGCTTTCCTTCACTGTCTATTTTTCCATCTTTTATGACTACAATCCTGTCCGCATCCTGAATAGTGGAAAGCCTGTGGGCAATTACAATCAGGGTCTTTCCCTTTATGAGTTTTGCAACGCTTTCTTGAATAAGTGCTTCATTTTCCGGATCTGTATATGCCGTTGCTTCATCAAGAATTACAATGGGGGCATCTTTCATCATGGCACGGGCAATAGAAATTCTTTGCCTCTCTCCTCCAGAAAGATGAGTTCCGCTTCCACCTGCAATAGTGTCAAAGCCATTTTCAAGTCCCATTATAAAATCATAGCAACCGCTCTTTTTTGCAATGTCTTCAACTTCGGCATCACTTGCGCTTGGTCTTCCTAAGCGGATATTTTCCCTGATGCTGATGTCAAACAAAAAGTTGTCTTGGCTGACATAGGCCAGGCGGGAATTGTATTCCTCTAGGGAAAGTTTTTTTATGTCAACCCCGCCAATCTCAATGCAACCGGAATCAACGTCCCAAAGGGATGCGATGAGGCGGGCAATTGTAGACTTGCCACTTCCGCTTGGTCCAACAAAAGCCGTGTATGAACCTTGTGGAAGCTCCAAATTTATTTTGTGCAGGACTTCTTTTTTGTCCTTGTAGCTGAAGCACACATCTTTTAAACTGATAGAATTGTCTTTTGGTTCAGCAAGATTTTTATTGGGGCGGTCAAGTTCTTTCATATCCATGATGCCACCGACTTCTGAAAAAATGACTGAAGCCTTTGCTAAATCATCGTGGTAAGAAAAGGCAATTATAAAGGGCTGAATTATACTCATTGACAATATAATTATGCTGATAAAATCAATTGCAGAAAGGCTCCCCTTTAGGAATAAAAGTCCTCCGATTGGAAGGACGGGAAGCAGAGTGCTTGGCGCAATTACCAAAGCAAAGGCATGTGGCCAAATGCAGTCTCTCATCCATTCAACATAGCAGTCTGACCCTTCTTTTGCCGCGACGGCAAATTTTTCATAAGAACTTTTTGCTTTTCCAAAGGCCTTTATTACTTCTATTCCATTTATGTATTCAACCGCCGTATCATTTAGGACCTTTGTTTTTTGAATGGCGTATTCAAATCTTTCTTTTGAGTTAACCATCATAAGACAGGCTGCCACAAAACCTATGGGCAATGTTGCAAGAGAAGCTAAGGCCATCCTGTAATCAATAGAAAAAAGATAGGCGAGCATTGCCAAGGGCAAGACAATATTTGATGTATATTCAGGAACGATGTGGGCTAAAGTTGTTTCCATGCTGTCTATGCGCTCCACCATTATATTTTTTAAGGTTCCTGATTGCATATCTAAAATTGAACCTAAGGGTAGGCGGGCCAGTTTGTCACAAAGACTTTTTCTTATGCTTCCTAAAACATTGAATGTTGCGACATGACTTATTGCTGTGGAAAGCATATGAAAAAAGGCGTTGCCTGCCCAAAAAACTGCTATGTAAAAGCACTTATTCAGGTAAAGGGAAATGTCCTTTTCGCCTTCTAAAAGCGCCCTTACAATTTTTGCAATATAAACGTAAGGAAAAATTCCACACGCAACACTTGCAAGCGCAAAAAGAATGCTGATGTAATACAAGGGCTTTTTCCTTCCAGCAAAAAGAAAAATCCATGAAATAAGTGATTTGTTTTTTTTGTCCGACATTTATTTCTCCTGTAGTTAGTAATACCTAACTAAAATCTATTGTATATAACAGTGTTATAATTGTCAAGATAACAATGTTATATTATAATGAATTTATGGCAGAAAATAATACGTTAGAGCGGATTCATGAAATAGCAACCCAGGAGTTTTTGCAAAAAGGCTTTAGGGGGGCTTCCCTTAGGGAGATTGTAAAGAAAGCTGGTGTTACAACTGGGGCTTTTTACGGATATTACAAAAGCAAGGGTGAACTTTTTGATGCCCTGGTAAAAGTCCACGGCGATTATGTGTTTGGGATTTTTAAAAAATATATAGATGAATTTAATTCACTTCCAAAGGAAAAGTGGGCAAGTGACATGGACAAATACTCTTTAAAAGGTATTTTTGAGATGTTTGAGTATGCCTACAATCACAAGGATGCCTTTAGGTTGATTTTAAATGCCTCCGCAGGTACCAGCTGGGAAAATTTCATACATGAAATTGTTAAGGTTGAAATCGACATGACCCATAAATTCTATGAAGTATTGGAAAAACAAGGCTTTAAGCCCTATACTCTTTCTCCCATGCTAGAGCACATGGTTATTTCCGGTGAATTTACAGGGCTTTTTGAATTGATTGTCCATGATATTTCCAAAGAAGAAGGGCTACGCTGTGTAAAGGAAATGCACGACTTTTATCAGGCTGCCTGGGACAGCCTTTTTAAAACCTCCTAAACTTTCACTTTGTGAACTTTTCGATTTTACATTCATGATTTTTATTCTCTTTGTCATACTTTTTTTCTTGTCAAAGGGAATGTATACAATATCAGCACAACCTTTTCGAGACTCCCTTAAAAAGCCTCTTTTACCGCATCCTTGAACTTTCTTCCCCTGTCGAATTCATTTGTGAACATGCCAAAACTGGTGGCCCCTGGTGAAAAGACTACTGGAATCGGG